>DAIDTZ010000261.1 GCA_027456925.1 Nitrospirota bacterium | reverse complement strand
AGATGGTATTTATTATTCTCCAAAAGATTTCCAAAATATTTTGGCTGGGCATGGGGCAAAGTTGGGAATCCCGAGTCACACCATTCAGGGAATTTTATCGAACGCTCACCTTGCATGGAAGCGGTGTTTTAAAAAGCTCGGCAAGAAACCACACCTAAAGAGCCAAAGAAACAAACTCAATTCCATCTCTTTCCCCGATCCAATCAGAGTTCCGAAGAAAAACAGAATCAGCATTCCTGGATTAGGCGCAGTTCGTTTTCATAAGCAGGACTTGCCCGATGCGAAGATTAAATGCGGGCGTATTGTCAAACGAGCAAGTGGCTGGTATCTCTGTCTCTTCATTGATACAACTCCGAACGCAATTCCGATCACGGGCAATGCTCAGGTAGGTATTGACCCCGGATTTAAAACGCTTCTCACGCTTTCTACTGGAGAAAAGATTGAACACCCGAAAGAACTTCAGAGAGGAGCAAAACGACTCGCGCAAGCACAGCGAGGAAAGCACAAGAAACTCTCGGCACGAGTTCAGGAGAAAATTGCGAATCAACGCAAGGATCGAAATCACAAACTCTCTCGCCGCCTCGTTTCAGAAAACGAATTAATTTGTTTTTCAAAAGACAATCTCAATGGCATGTCTAAGAAGTTCGGTAAATCAGTTTCAGCAGCAGCCGTAGGGCAACTTCGACAGTTTATTTCCTACAAGAGCAGTCAATGCGGTAGGCGATTCGTCGAAGTTCCCTCAAAGTTTTCCACCATGACCTGTTCAGTTTGCGGGGCGCAATCCGGCCCCACAGGACTGTCTGGGCTTGCAGTAAGGCAATGGACGTGCGCGGTTTGTGGAACCGCTCATGACCGTGATGTGAATGCGGCCATGAACACGTTGATCGCCGGGGCGGGGGACGCCCACGAGGTGCTTTATGCGACAGCATAAAACAGTCAGAAATTATATAGGGAGTTAACTATATGATTCCCAAGTCTTGAGGGCTGAACCAGAGCCGGCGTTGATGCGAAAGCATTGATGCCGGCTTTTTTTATCTCGCACCCAGCGTTCATGAGTGCACAGCGCAAATGCAGGGTGTCCGTTTTTTTTATTTGGACCAAGGGAACCGTGTTCCCGTGCTCTTGTTGCCGTGCCCTTTATTTTTTTATCCAAACTTCATGCCAACGCGGTTGGTTCGCTCCAAAAGGAGTCACTCATGACCATCGAAGCCAAAAAAAACGTGCAGGGCGCCAAGGGGATCAAGTTCGTGGGCTTGAAGACTTCTCCCACGAAACCCACGCCTGAACAGCTCAAGCTGATCAACCAGTTCACCCGGTCCGAGTACACGGCCGACGACTTCTACATCGGCCAGCTCCGGCTCGCGAACAACTGCATAGACCGCGACGGCGAGCGTTTTTCCGAAGAGGTCCTCCAGCGCTATGCGGCCACGGCGGTGCGCAAGACCATGCTCTTCGATCATGCCCGATCGGTCAGGGAAGGCGCGGCCGGAAAGTTCTTCGATGTCACGATCGAGAAGATGTCCCTGCAGCAGGCAAAGATGGAAACCGGGGAAGATCTTCAACTTCCCGCGGGAGCGACCGAAGTCTGGTTCCTCTCCCCGTGGTTCTACGTACCGGTCAAGGGTGTGGATGAAAAGGTGATCTTGAACATCGACACCGGGATCTACGACTGGGCCTCCATCGGCTTCCGCGCCGAGAGCTGCATCCCGATCATGGATGCGAAGGGTGAAGAGGTCCTGTTCTGGGAATACCGCGGGACTGGCCTCGAGACCGAGATGACTGAAGGCTCGCTTGTTTACCTGGGTGCGCAGTACGGCATGTCGGTGAAAAATGCAGGGGCAAGGGGCAAGGGTCAAGGGGCAAGTGAAGACGAGGAAGGAACAAAGGTACCTGTCGCTTTCATATCCTGCCCCATGGCTGACGCAAACCGGGCCTGGGACGCGACAGCAGCCAAGGGCCGTCTTGCCAAATGGGCCTCGAAAGACGGGTCCGGGAACAAGGACACGATCGACTGGGCCAAGTATCAGAAGGGCTTCGGCTGGTTCGATCACAGCCAAATGGGGGACTTTGGCGGCTACAAGCTCCCGCATCACGACGTGGTGGGCGGCGAGTTGGTGGTTGTCTGGAAAGGCTGCTCCTCGGCCATGGCAGCGCTCATGGGCTCCCGGGGCGGTGTAAACCTGCCAGACGCCGAATGGAATGCGGTCTATGACCACCTGGCGAACCACTACAAACAGTTCAAAC
>DAIDTZ010000260.1 GCA_027456925.1 Nitrospirota bacterium | reverse complement strand
GTCCTGAAAACGGTTATGAAGAACGTTTAAATATGGAACACAAAACTGCTTTGCATTTTAAAAATTATCTGATAGCATGATCGCGAAGAAAAAAGCTGTCATATACAAAAAATATTTGATAAGGAATAACGGCCTTTTTTGAAACGTTGCTCCTTTGGGGAGTGAACTATGGCGGAAGGCAATAATCCCGGCGAGGACAAGGCATGGGAGATTCTGGCAACACGAAATCCTGAAGAGGTATGCAGGGCAGCGTCCGTTGCCTATGATGCTGCGGCAGGAATATATCGGGTGATATCATTCAACATGGAAGTCGCTGTCGACGTGAAGAACAGGGGTATCATGAGTTCTGCGGCCGGATGTGAGGTGCTGCTGAAACGGCTAGGCTACTTCTTTAAGCTGTCGGTTCTTTGGTACCTGGTTAGTGCCAAGGATATCGACTGCACTGGCAGGCCCGTGAAACTCGACCATGTTAAAGGTGGGGACGCTTTTACGCGGGGATCGCACGTCTTGCCGCTCGAGGGCATTGCGAACAAATACGGAAAGAACAAGGCAGGATTTATCGAAAAAGGAAAACAACTCGGCGGTGTGCTTATGAAAAACGGCGATGTCTCAATCCGTTTCTCACCCCTGCCGCGGGTTCCGGTCACTTTAACACTCTGGCTTGAGGACGAAGAGTTTCCCGCCCGCGTGGATTTGTTGTTTGATTCCACCTGCGAATTGCAGATACCGACTGACATCATCTGGTCCATTGCGATGATGACCGCGCTGATAATACTGTGAATGCAGCAAAAGCTGCTTGACTCACACCCCTGCTTGCTGTACGCATTCATCGGGTAGCACGGGCGAGAACGGGTTGTAAATAGCTTCATGGATGGATACGAATTGCATGCTTACTCTCAACAGCAATTAAATGTCACGGCGTATTGTTATACCACTTTAGAAAGGGGTGCGTCCTGAAAAAATCAGTAACAATAGCGTGGGAACTGTTCGAGGGTCTGAGGGAGATCAACACTACATAAGTATGCCGGAAAGGAACTCGCCAATTTCGGGACGTGCAAAACACCTTCGATAAATATTTTGGATGGATTCGGATTCGACAGAAAATGACTCTGGCCTGCAAGGCTAACGGCTCCTCGCGCTAAATCACTGAAGACGGGGCGCTTAGGCACACTTCTTCAGATACTATTTGCGCAAGGAACCGTGGTGTGCCATTCACATGAAGGTTTCCGTGTTTCAACCATGACGGGCAGCCGCCGAGAATTTAGTTTTCGTAATCACCACAGGTGCTCGCAGGGACTTTACTGGACAATGCTCTCCATTGTAACATTCAGATAGTCCGCCAGCTGTTTCACCGTCCGCGGTTTCATCGTTACTCCTTTGAGCGTCCTGGAAACCGTCACCTTGTGAATACCCAGTTTGTCCGCAATTTCCGTATAGCTCAGTCCTTTTTCCAGCCGTTTTCTCTCGAGAACTTCAATCTTATACATGATGTGTTCCTCCTCTTTCCGTTATATTTTTGTAATTTTGCAATATGGCTTATCGGTCAAAAATCTGATTTTCCCACGCTCCCGCTGCCCCCCTGGTGAACCATTCGATGCTAATTCATGTTTTTTGCTGCGGAATGCTCCACAGGGATGGCATCTTCCTTTCCGTATAAAAGTATGCCGCGAGACAGAGGACATTTTATGTAGTGGATGGAATTACAATATTCCTCAAGCTCGAATAAACTCGGGATATAGACCGCTCTATCTGCAGTACAAGACGCAATACGTGTATCGGAGAGATTAGGGCATTTCATAATATTCTTGCCTTCCGTTGCAGATTTCAACTGCCTGATGATGACTTGTGACATACGTTGCAATTAGCTTATCCTGAGAGAGCCAGAAAAGTAAGCGGAAAAAGCTTATTTTTTTGTAGGACCATTCTGTTTTATTTGTCAGAATATTCCTACACATACTCCAAGCTGAGTTTCCGACTTTTTGGAAACAGTTCAAATAAGTTTGTTCTCGATGACGTAACGGGTTATTCCCGCATTGCTCTTCATGCGCATTTTGGCGAGCAATCGGGTCCGATAGGTGCTGATAGTCTTTACGCTGAGCGATAATTCGTCCGCAATCTCTGTCAGCGTTTTCCCGCCGGCAAGCATGATCATAATCTGATACTCGCGGTCGGAAAGCTGTTCATGGAGCGGCTTATCCGAATAGTTTCCCAGCTTGTGGGCGAGCCTCTCGGCAAGTGAAGAACTGATATACTTTCCGCCCGACGATACCTTTCTGATAGCCGCAATCAACTCGTCAGGGGCGCTTTCCTTGGTGAGATAGCCGGCGGCGCCGGAGCGGAGCGCCCGGATGGCGTATTGTTCTTCGGGGTACATGCTCAGCATAAGGACGGCAAGTTTCGGCCGTTGATTTTTCAGTTCCTTCAATACCTCGAGTCCGTCCCTCCCGGGCATGGAGATATCCAGCAAGATCAGATCGTAATCGTCCTTGCTTACTTTTTCCATCACTTCCTGCCCGTTCCGGGCTTCACCGGCCACGACGATATCGGGCATCTCGGCGATAATCTGCTCAATGCCTTTTCGAACGATCGCATGGTCATCTGCCACCAGCAATTTAATCAACTCGCTCCCTCTCCTCACAGACCGGTACGGTGACGTTGGCTCCCGTTCAAGGCCGGTTCCGATCGCCTGCTCCTCAGCTTATCCCTTCCTTGGCCGCGCTTGCCGGATTGCATGGAGCCGGTTCTCCCAGTCAATATTCCATTCATCCCTTCTCGTCGTACTCTTAAAAGGGATGTTTTTCTGAGAGCATATTCGTGCGTAAGAGTAAATTATAGCAAAATTTGGAGATGACGTGTGTGAGGGAGAAGCCTGGGAAATCCGATTAGTCCTTCAAAATTCTCCAGAGGCTCGTCCGAGAAATGCCGAGTACTTCAGCGGCTTTGGACTTATTGCCTCCGAGCATATCGATCACTTTTTCGGCATAATCCTTGTTCAGCTCTTCCATAGTCTTGATCTTGTCCGGTTCGATAGTCTCGATTTGAAACATTTTGATGGTCTGAGGCAGGCTCTCGGGCGTAATGAGGCCGGTTTTTTCGAGGATGATCGCGCGCTCAACGATGTTTTCAAGTTCACGGACATTCCCCGGATAGCTGTAGTGCATCAGGACGTCCATTGCATCCTTCGTAAACCCCATGATCTTTTTGCGCGAACTCGGCAGGTGCTTCTCCAGGAAGTAGCTGCAGAGCGGAGGAATATCGTCCCTGCGGTCGCGGAGGGGCGGAATAAAGATTTCCATGATGTTCAGTCGGTAGTACAGATCCTCCCGGAACCTGCCCTCGGCAATCACCGTGCGCACGTTTTGGTTCGTCGCTGCGATGAAACGCACATCGACCCTGATGGGCTTCGTCCCGCCCACACGATAGAACTCTCCTTCTTCAATAACCTTGAGCAGCTTGGCCTGGAGGCCCGGCGCCATCTCGGCGATCTCATCCAGAAACAGCGTGCCGGTATCGGCAATTTCCACGAGCCCCTGTTTCGTCTTGATCGCCCCGGTAAAGGCACCCTTTTCATGGCCGAAAAGCTCGCTTGCCAGAAGTTCCTCCGTCAAGGTCGCGCAGTTGATCGAAAGAAAGGGCATGTCCTGCCGCCTGCTCGTGTAGTGAATGATCTTGGCCAGCAGGCTTTTGCCCACGCCCGTCTCGCCGGTCAGAAGCACGTTGCAGTCCGACTCCTTCATCCCTTCGATGATGCCAAGGATATGGTGCATGCTCGAGCTTTTTGCGATGATCGACACCTTCTTATCAATGCCGACATAGGCCTTGAGCGCAATGTTCTCCTTTTTGATCGTGCGCTGCTCGCGGATCTTCTTGACCTTCAAAAGGAGTTCGTCGAGGTTGAACGGCTTCGTAACGTAATCGTAGGCGCCCTTCTTCATCGCCTCGATCACGGAATCGATGCTGCCGAAGCCCGTGATGATGATCACCTCTACGTCAGCCTGGCGTTCCCGGATTTTTTCGAGCAGTTCCATCCCCGTCATCCCGGGCATTTTGATATCGGTGATCAGCAGGTCGAAGTGGTCTTCCTCAATCTTCCGAAACGCATCCAGTCCGTTCTGGGCCCCGACCGTCACATAGCCTTCCTTCTGAAGGGCGTTGGTCATGTGTTTGAGGGTTATTTCCTCGTCCTCGGCTATGAGAATCTTAAATGCCATATTGCTCCTTCCACCAATCAAACAAGCCCTGAATGCCCTGTCCAGCTTTTTACCTTCCCGTCGGCAACATGATCGTAAACGTCGTGCCCTTTCCCATTTCGCTCGCTACCGTGATATCGCCGTTGTGTTTCTTGATGATATTATACACAATGGCAAGGCCCAGACCAGTGCCTTTGTCCTTGGTCGTAAAGAAAGGTTCGAATATCCTGTCCAGCGACTCCCGGGGGATACCCTTGCCTGTATCCGAGACCGTGATGATCGTCTCAGCAGTTTCCTGACGCAGACGCACCGTCAGTTCGCCTCGCAGCTCCATGGCGTCCGCGGCGTTTGCGAAGAGGTTCGTGAACACCTGCTCGAGTTGTCCCTGGTCGGCGTACAGGACCGCAGCCGAGGAATCCATCGCAAAGGAGAACTGTATCTGTTCCAGGTTGCGGGAGTTGCTGAGATGGCGGTACGTATCGGCGATCAACTCTTTCAGGTCTACGGCATCCAGCTGCGGCTCTTTTCCGCGGGCAAATTCCAACAGGTCGCCCACGATCCGCTTCGCACGCTCGGCCTGTCCCAGGATGTCGTGCATGGCCTCGCGTACTTGCGGGGAGCAACCTTCCCCCGCGTCCCCGGCAAGCACCTGGGCCGAAAGATAAATATTGTTGAGCGGGTTGTTCAACTCGTGCGCCACGCCCGACGCCAACGTGCCGATGACCGCAAGTTTTTTCGTCTGGATCAGCTCCTGATTTCTTTGTTCCAGTTCCTTCTCGTGGAGGGCACGCTGGTCTTCCATGTCGTTGAACATGTCGATCAGCACACCGACTTCGTCATGAGCTTTCCCGTCCTCCACCGTGACCGCAAGGCGGGGGTAGGAACCCTTGCCCGTCTTCTTCACAACGTCGACCAGAAGCATCAGCCTCCTGACTACGTTCGTGGTGATGAAGAACAATATGCCGATGCCAATGGCGAAAAAGAGCGGGGGGAAAATGAGGATCGCGATCTGCGAAACGCGGATCACGGTCTCCGCCTTCTCCCGGGCGATTTTGTCGAGGTCCTTGGATTTGATCAGGATGTCCTCGCCGGTCTTCCTGAGCGAAGTAATGTCCGCGTCGAGCTCGCGCAGGCCGGTTACCAAAGGATGCTGGCGCGGCAGATGAAAAACCGTCGTGAGGAAGTCAGCGGATTGCAACGGCCGCTCCAGGAAGGTCTCTCCAGCCAGAGCAATGTATTTATCATCTCTCCGGTCCGCGGTCCTGACCACGCCAAAGGCAGCGGTCAGTTTTTTTGCCGTCGTCTCGATCTTGCTGAAGCGCTGCTCGTACTCATTCATGCTGCTCTGCAGGGACAGCTGGTCCGCCTGATCGATATGCGGATCCTGCGCCAGCATGTCTTTCAGCTGGGAGAAGTAGTCGTGGACGGCAGCTGCTTCTTCATCGGCTTTCTTCGGGCCGTAGAGAAAATAGTTTTTCTCATGCCTTCGGAGCTGGAGCGATTTCCGGTTGAGCGTATCGGTGCTCTCGAGATACCGGAGCTCCTTCCGAATCTCGATAAAATTAACATATTCTAACGCCGCCAGGATCGCGATAATGAAGGCGCTGATGAAAAAGCTGAGGGCTATTTTTTTCTTTAATGACATGGTTAATTTAGTTCGGAGCATTAACGTTGGGAGTCTTACTTCTGCCTTCTTACTTCGACTTTTTACCGCTCTTTCGGCATCCCCCACTTTTTCCGCTTTTCCCAGAGCGACTTGCGCGTGATCCCGAGCATGTCCGCGAGCTGCTGTTCGTTGAATTCCGTTTGGTACCGCTGAATGAACGCCTTGGTGTAATCCTCAATCGAGAGTCTCTGATCAAAAGATTGGTGATGGAACGATGTCTCGGCTTTGACGCCTCCGGGCAGGTGCTCGGGCCTGATGAGATCGCCGTCGGAAATAAGGATGGCCCGTTCGATCACATTCTGAAGCTCGCGCACGTTCCCGGCCCACTCGTAATTCACCAGGATGTCCATGGCCTCCGGTGATACTTCTTTAACCCGCTTTCCCAGATCGTTCGCATATCGTCCGAGATAGTGTCGTACGAGCGCACCGATATCTTCCTTTCGCTCCCGGAGCGGGGGGATCCGGAGGGAGATCACATTGATGCGGTAGTAGAGGTCCTCGCGAAATGCTCCCTCGCGCACCGCTGCTTTGAGGTCCTTGTTGGTGGCGGTAATGATCCGGATATCGACTTTGGCCCCTTTGGTGCTGCCGACGGGCCGGATGACCTGGTCTTCGATCACGCGCAAAAGCTTCGCCTGGAGCGCCATGCTCATGTCGCCGATCTCATCAAGGAATACCGTACCGCCTTCGGCATCTTCGAGAATCCCCTTCTTTGTCGCGACAGCGCCCGTAAAAGCGCCGCGCACGTGGCCAAAAAGCTCTGTTTCGAGAAGATTTTCGGGGATGGCGGAACAGTTGATGGGCACAAAGGGCATGTCACGCCGGGAACTGTTGTGATGGATGACCCGCGCAAAGAGCTCCTTGCCCGTCCCCGTCT
>DAIDTZ010000259.1 GCA_027456925.1 Nitrospirota bacterium | reverse complement strand
TTGATAGACTGGTGCGATAAAGACTTTGTTACTCATTCCTTTCCGACTCTGGCAATTATGCTTAGTGGAAAAGATGAAAATGGCAATTTCTTCATATGGCAAAAAAATGACACTGGCGCAGTAACCAAAGCAGATATTACCAGTAATGCTATTGCAGTTTCAATTAGTTCAAATAAAAATATCAGCTTGTTCAATGGCTACTTCTCTCAACAGTTAATGAATGGTATCAGTATCGAAAAAGCAATAGCCAATACAATCTTCATGGCTTCGTCAATTGATGAAACAATATCGTCAATTTTTGATTTAGTTGTTGTGGAATAAGAACAGTCTTGTAGGTCGGGTAGAGCAGCGCGAAACCCGACGTAATGCTGCAAGGGGAGCATAACAGATATTGCGAATCGCAAACCCAATAGGGCCGCGTCTTGTATATTGAAACTGGATGTTAGCTAAGCTCTTCAGATATAACGCATCGTAAGGCAAAACTCAGCGATAGACTTGTTTCCGGTGCTGAACGCGGTGGATGGTTACGGTTTTAGCATGGTCGTCGATGTCGTAAAGAATTCGATAATTCCCGACACGAAGACGATAGCCTTCGACACCTTTGAGTTTTTCTGTTTTGTGCTGACGGGGCTGTGTGGCGAGTGTTTTTATTTTATCATTCACGACCGCGAGGTCGTCAGGATGAATGGTACGCAGGTCTTTTTCGACGGTAGGTTTGGCGAGCAGAGTATACATCAGCGGCGCTTGGATTTCTTCAAGCGGGATTCGATTTCACCGTAGGGAACGGATTTTTCTTGGACGACGGAGAGAAAGGCCTTCTTGTCCTCCAGATCCTCAAGAGCGCGGATGAGCTTCTCATATTCTTTGAGGTCCAGGATAACAGCTTTCTTCTTTCCTTGTTCATCGGTTATATATTGAGCGTGAGTTTTCATGCATGAATAGTACAGATTATTGACGTTGATGTCAAGGGTCCGCCGGGTAGAGCAGCGCGAAACCCGACAAATGCCGTTGGGTTGCGCTTAACCCAACCTACGAACTGAGAACATCAAATCAGAGATGATGGCGATTTCATCAGGCATGTTGAATACCTTCATTGTAATCCTGTCAAACATGGGTTGACGAAATCGCCCCAATCATGGCCGCATTCAAGCTTTCACCGCTATGTCGACTAAGAGAAGTATCATGTCGATTGGGGAGCAGAGAATGAGATTACTTTTGATCATATTTTCTTGAGTGCTGATTCCAGCCGGCGGCTAAGAGGGGCGGGGAAAATGCGCGGGCCTTTAGCCGTGTGTGGGGATAATTATCAAGTTTTTTATGCAGTACCATACTTTCGTCGATTCTTTCTGATATACTAAATTGTATGAAATCACAGGCTGTCCGGGGAATTGTGACCAGCTGTGTTTTTACGAAAAAAATCCTTTCGGTTTCAGGCGCGTCCGCCTGAAGAAAAATGACGTGAGCTGTCCATATGCAACGGTGACCGTTGGTCCCGTTCGCATTACTGAGTGCCAAAAGCGAAAAGGTTGTTCTCGTTACTACCATCGGGATACCATGCGAGGCAGAGATCATGAATAAAAAGAGCCGTGTAGTTGCGCTGTGCTGGGCAGTGGCGTTCGTTCTGTGCGGAACGGCTGCGCCGGCTGCGCAGGGGCGCGGGGCATGCGTGACCTGCCACACCTTTCTGGGGGGCGAACTTGCGCGGCCTGTCGTGGAATGGAACGGTTCGATCAACCAGCAGAACGGAATCACCTGCGACCTCTGCCACGGGGGAGATGCAGGTGTCGATGTGGGGAACGTACAGAGTCTTGCCGGGCAGGGGTTTGCAGACAGGATGTCGCGCGCCATGTCGAAGGACCACGGTTTCATCGGCAAGCCTGCCGGAAAGGCGCTGTTTACCATGTGCGGCCAGTGCCATGGTCAGTCCGTAGACCGGTACGCAAAGAGCATCATGGGAAAGGCGTATCTTGACCAGAAGGGCGGGCCATCCTGTGTGATCTGCCACCATGCGCACCGGAATACGATCCCCGAGGTGCCGAAGGTCTGTGAAAGCTGCCACAAGGATACGACGGGCTTTGATCAGATAGATCCGATGGACGTGACCGCATCAACGGTGAACGCGCTGTCGGGCATACGGATAAAACTCGCCCAGGAGAAAACGACCGGTAAAAAGCCAACCTTCATTCCCGTGTTCCCCAGTGACCTTGATCCTTTTCAAATAGGATTCCTCGCATTTGGCGCGGTGATCGTCATGTTTATCATCGGCTACATCGTGTATGTCGTTTTGGAAAAGAGGAGATGATATGAGCTTTGAGATCATAACGGAAAAAAAGCCCGCTTATTCAAAGGCCGCCACGATCGCGATCCTGATCCTGTCAATCTTGCTTCTTGGCGCGGGCGTTGCTTTCGCCTATTTCCTGGTGACCGGCAAGGGAAGTGATTACCTCCTGGGCACGCTGCTGGCTTTTGAGTTCTTGATCGGGGGCGTTGAGATCGTACTCTTTGCGCGATATTTCGTTCCGTTCCGGGAGGTGTCGGAGGACCGCGAGGAGGAACTGCTATGGTAGACGGGAACTCCGCGAAAGAGACCGGCAAGGAAGGGCTCACCCGGAGGAGATTCACCCTCGGGATGCTCATTGCGTCGATTGCCGGCGCCTTTGGGTCTCTTTTTGCCCTGTTAAAAGTGCTTGCTCCTGAAAAGAAGGGGGGAGGCTATGCAACGACGATACTGCCGGGGGACGTGCTCGTATATGCCCAGGGCGGCAGCGCGGGGTCTCCCGTAACGGCTTCATCGATGAAGGCCGGCGACGCCGTGCTCGCCTATCCCACGGGCAAGTCATCTAACCCCGCAAACCTTGTCCAGCTGATCAAGCTTGAGGAAGCGGCGTTCAAGCCGCCCACCGACATCTCGCTGACGGACAAGGGCTTTGTGGCGTACAGCGCTATCTGCACCCATCTCGGCTGCACCGTCTCCTGGATGGCGAACCGGGAATCACCGGCAGCGTCGTTCACGGAGTGCTTTTGCCATAACAGTATATTCAATCCTGCAGAGGGGGCGAAGGTCATGGGCGGGCCTGCACCGATCCCGCTTGCACAGATCGGGGTGAAGGTGATGCAGGACGGGACACTAGCCTTTACGAGCGATTTCAAAGGCCCCATTGGGCCGCAGGTTTAGGAAGGCGCGAGGACACTGTCATGGTTTTCAAATGGTTGGATGAAAGGCTGGAACTCAGGAAGTTCAAGGAGAAGTTCCTGAGCAAGACATTCCCGACCCACCCCACGTTCCTGCTCGGAGAAACGGCGTTGTTCTCCTTCATTACTCTTGTCGCCACAGGCATCTTCCTCGGGTTTCTTTATGAGCCTTCGACAACGATGGTTTCCCTCTTCGGTGCGATGGTTCCGGCGGCCTATGCGAGCGTGGTAAGAATCGATCTGCTCCCGATGGGCCTGATCATCAGGCGCATCCACCACTGGTCGGCGATGATCATGATAGCCGCCATACTTGCTCATCTCCTGAGGGTCTATTTTACGGCGTCCTACCGGAAGCCGCGGGAGATCAACTGGCTCGTGGGGCTCAGTCTGTGGGGCACGGCGATGATCGGGGCATTTACCGGCTATCTGCTGCCCTACAGCCAATTCTCGGTGACTGCCACGTCCATTGCCTATTACATGGCAAAGTCGATGCCGTGGATCGGGAACTGGATATCGAGGCTCCTCTTTGCCGGCGACTTCCCTTCGGATGGGACCGTCCCCCGCTTCTTCTTCATGCATGTCATGCTGATACCTGCCACGCTGATCGGCCTCATCAGCCTGCACATGCTCATCCTGATAAAACAGAAACATACCGAGCCCCGCTCCAACAGGGACCGGAAAGAGGCGCAGGGCGGGAAGAGGCTTATTGGCATCCCGATCTGGCCCGAACAAGCTGTCATCAGCCTGTCGTTTTTCCTGTTCCTGCTGTTCGTGGTCGTGCTGATGGCGGCCTATATCCCCTTAAACCCGATAGAAATGTACGGCCCGCCGTCGCCGGGGACACCGGTGATGAGGCCTGACTGGTATTTTCTTGTCGTATACGGATTCCTGAAGCTCGTGCCCGGCGATCTGGTATTTACCATCCTGGGAGGCAAGATCACGCCCGAGACCATCGGCGGTGTGATCTTCCCCGCATTGAACTTTCTCGCCTATGCATTGGTTCCCTTCATCGACAGGTCAAAGGAACCGCAGCACTATATGGCAAACCCGCTCCACAGGCCCTTTATGACCTCACTCGGCGTCGGGGCGATTGTTTTCCTTTGCATGATGGCCGTTGCCGGGTACATCGACGTGCTCCATATCACGACAAAGGCAATGACGGTCTATGCACTCGTCGCCACAGCTGCAGCCTGGAGTGTCAGTTACGCGCTGCTGCGCTGGTACAACGGAAAGAGAGGCAATAATGCCAAAGCTTGATCGTGTCATTCTTTGCGCCTTGTTCTTGTGCATCGCGTTTACGCTCCCTTTGCGGGCGCAAGCCGCTGACGGCAGGAAAGCCGGAAATTCCTGCGTTTATTGCCATTCCCGGATTCCGAACAGCAGTTTTGTGGGAGCAAGGTCTCACAGCTGGACAGGTTCGATCCATCAGAAGCATGGGGTCACCTGCGACAAATGCCACGGAGGCAATCCTGGCGCACCTGAACAGAAAGAGGCGCATGCAGGAGTGCTTGGCTCGGCCGATCCTCAAAGTACGGTTTACTACAAAAACATACCGTCAACATGCGGCAAATGCCACGGGGCCGAGTTCTACAAATTCACTCAGAGCCGGCATTATAAGATCCTGGAATCAGCGGGAAAGGGACCTGAATGTGTGACCTGTCATGGCTCCATGGTCACCAGCGTGCTGACGCCCGACACCATAGCCGCCGTATGCGAGCAGTGCCATAACGAGAGGATAGGCGCCTTCCCCTATGTTCCGCAAAAAGCGAAAGCGGTATTGCTTCTGCTGACGGAAAGCTCGGCCCTTCTTGATGCGGAAGCGAAGCTGCATCATCCTGCCGGAGGCACCGAACAGGCCCGCGCTTTGAGCGATGCCCGGTCGTCCCTGCACTCCGCCAGGCTGGATTGGCATAAGTTTGATCTCGACACGATCATCGCTGATTTGCAGGATGTCTATGATTCCCTGAAGAAGCTGTCGACGGGGAGCCCGCATCGCTGAACTCCGGGAGAGAAGCGGCACTTTCAGAGAGACGTGTGCTTTCCTGCTCATCCGGCTTTTGTCCTTCGCGTCTCCGTGGTAAAATAGAATCATGCCTTCCTCGTACGACGTTATCATCATCGGCACCGGTCCGGCGGGCATCTTCGCGGCGCTGGAACTCGTCAAAAAAAATCACCTCAAAATCCTGATGATCGAGAAGGGCAGCGATCTTGAGCGCCGCGCCTGTCCCATGATCGATTCATCTATTCCCTGCGTCCAGTGCGGCCTCTGCAGCATCCTCTGCGGCTGGGGCGGCGCGGGCGCCTACAGCGACGGCAAGTTGACGCTCACCTCTGATTTCGGCGGCTGGCTCAAAGACTATCTCTCGCCGGAAGACCTTGCTTCCTCGATAACCTATGTCGATTCTCTCTATCTGTCTTTCGGCGCCGGAGGCGATGTGCATGGCGGGGATACCGAAGCTTTTTCCCGTCTCAGGAAAAAGGCGGCAGGCTACAATCTCGAACTGATCCCTGCCAGAATCAGGCACATCGGCACGGAAATGTGCAGGGAAGTTTTGAAGAGGCTGAAGAACGAACTGAACCTGAAGGTCGATTTCATCTTCGATACGGCGGTGGATAAGATCAACGTCAATCAGGGCGCGGTCTCCGGCGTCACCCTGCAGGGAGGCCGTACAATCGAGGCCGGCTCGGTGATAGTCGCGGCCGGCAGGGAAGGGTCGTCCTGGCTTTCCGGAGAAGCAAAGCGGCTCGGACTCGCAATCCGGAAAAACCCCGTTGATATCGGCGTTCGAGTCGAACTTCCTGCCAAGATCATGAAAGACATAACCGACGTGGCCTACGAGGGCAAGTTTATTTATTACACCAGGCGGTTCCGCGACCGCGTCCGGACCTTCTGTATGAATCCGTACGGCGAGGTCGTGAAAGAATACACCGAAGGCATATTCAGCGCAAACGGCCATAGCTATAAAAACAGGAAGACCGAGAATACCAACTTTGCGCTCCTCGTGAGCACGGACTTTACCGAACCGTTCGACGATCCCATCTCTTACGGCAGGTATATCGCCGGTCTTGCGAACCTGATCGGAGGCGGGGTGATCGTCCAGCGTCTTGGCGATCTCAAAATGGGCAGACGATCAACGCCGGAACGCATTAAAGAGGGTTCCGTGCGGCCCACGCTGGAGGACGCCACACCGGGAGACCTGAGTTTTGTCTTGCCGTACCGGCATCTTCATAATATTACGGAAATGCTCGAAGCCCTCGATAATGTCGCGCCCGGCGCAAATTCGGGGGACACCCTCCTGTACGGCGTGGAAGTGAAATTCTATTCGATGAAGCTGAAGCTAACGCCAAACCTTGAGACGGAAGTGAACAATCTATTTGCCGTGGGTGACGGGGCAGGGGTGACGCGAGGATTGATTCAGGCATCTATTTCGGGAGTAGTGGCTGCCAGGGAAGTGTTGAATAGGGTGTAAGGATCGGGGAAAAGACGCAAAAATCATTTGCGCGAAAGGGAGGCGGGGCGCTCTGCCTCCCCTTTTTCAGCTCACCCAAGCATCGAGTATCATTATTGAACAGTGGTGGTAATCATGTTTGTGGATAGTAAATTAGTAGAGGCAGAAATTTATACTTGACAGATTTAGTCAAGTTTGTTATCGTTACCTTAGCAGCTGGCAGGATGCAAATTGTCCTGTTTCTAATCGGGCCAAAGGGGTTGGAAAAAATACATGAAGTTATCCACCAAAGGAAAATACGGAGTGCGGGCCGTCTTTGAGATCGCCCGGCATTACGGCAAAGGGCCGATCACGATCAAGGAGATCGCCGATCGCCAGGGGATTTCCTTTTCCTACCTTGAACAGATTTTGCACAAGCTGGGGAAAGCCGGCGTTATCGACAGCGTCCGGGGCCCGGCGGGCGGGTACCTGCTGGCGCGAAAGCCCGCAGAACTGACCATCGGAGATATCGTACGGACCCTGGAAGGACCGATCGCGCTGTCCCACTGTTTGGAGCCCGGCGATTCCGGTGACTGCAACCAGGCTGACGATTGTGTTGCGCGGATGGTCTGGGCCAAAGTGGGGGCCAAGATAGAAGAAGCCCTCGACAGCATCAGTTTTAGCGATCTTTTGCATCAACAGCCTGAACAGAAGGCGCCGGTCCTGCTCAGGCCCAGGAAGAATGCGACCTTGTCAGGAAAGGGGGCTTGTTAAATGAGAACAGTTTATCTTGATCATGCTGCAACAACACCGGTCCATCCGAAAGTGCTGGAAGCCATGTTGCCGTATTTTTCCGGCAAGTTCGGCAATCCTTCGAATTTGCACGATATCGGCAGAGAGGCAAAGAATGCCGTCGAGGAGGCCCGGGCAAAGACCGCAGCGCTCGTCGGGGCCACGCCGGTGGAGATCTATTTTACGTCGAGCGGCGCCGAATCCAATAATTTTGCTCTTAAAGGCCTTGCCCAGGCGAACAGCCAGAAGGGCAAGCATATCATCGTATCGCAGATCGAACATTTCTCTATTCTCCATCCCGCGAAGACGCTTGAAAAATCCGGCTTCACGGTCACCTATCTTCCGACGGACAAGGAAGGTTTGGTGAATCCCGACGATGTTGCCAAAGCGATCACCAAGGACACGATCCTCGTGTCGATCATGCATGCAAACAACGAGATCGGCACGATCGAGCCGATCGAAGCGATATCGAAGATTACCAGGGGAAAAGGAGTGCTTTTCCACACTGATGCAGTTGCGACGACCGGATGGATCCCGGTCAACGTCGAGGCGCTCGGCGTGGATGCGCTTTCTTTCTCGGGACACCAGTTCTACGGTCCCAAGGGCGCAGCCGCCCTCTTTGTGCGCAAGGGCGTCCGGATCAAGCCGCAGATCGAAGGCGGCATCCAGGAAGACGGCAGGCGCGCGGGCACGGAAAACGTCCCTGCGCTCGTCGGGCTCGGCAAGGCGGCAGAGCTTGCAACTGCCGAGGTCGGCAACCGGATGAAGTACACTTCGCAGCTGCGGGACAAGCTGCAAAAAGGGCTCCAGGACCGCATTGAAGACATGGTCATCAACGGCCATCCCGTGAACAGGTTGCCGCACAATCTCAATGTTTCCTTCTGGTATGTGGAAGGGGAATCCATGCTCCTCTTCCTTAACATGGAAGGAATCTCCGTGTCGAGCGGCTCGGCGTGCACGTCTCGGTCTCTCAAATCCTCGCACGTCCTCACTTGTATCGGGACCGATGCCGCAGTAGCGAACGGCACGCTGCTCATGACGCTTGGGATGGGCAACAGCGCCGAGGACATCGACTATGTGATCGAGAAATTGCCGCCAATTGTCCAACGATTGCGGGAGATGTCCCCGCTCTATGAAGATATGATGAAAAAGAAAAAAGCTGCGGCGCGATAAGCCTGATAGGGCAGGGAGCGCGCAAGAAGGACGAAAACAATTAACCGTCGAGGACGAATTTCAAGGAGGAAATGATGGAACAGTACAGTTCAAAGGTGATGGACCATTTTGCCCACCCGCACAACGTGGGGGAGATCGAGAACGCCGACGGCGTCGGCACCGTGGGGAACCCCGTGTGCGGCGACGTGATGCGCCTATACATAAAAGTTGAGAACAAGATCATTACGGATGCCAAATTCAAGACCTTCGGATGCGGAGCGGCAATAGCCACCAGCAGCATGGTGACCGACTTGGTGAAGGGCAAATCCATCGATGAGGCGCTCAAAATATCGAATGCCGCTGTGGCCGAGGCGCTCGGCGGACTTCCGAAAGTCAAGATGCACTGTTCGGTCCTCGCCGAGGAGGCGCTGAAGTCCGCTCTCGACGATTATTATAAGAAAAAAGGCGTAGCGTCGCCCGTGAAGATGCCCGCCGAGTCCGGACACGAACACGATATGGGGGAGTAATGCTTTTGTGGAATGCGGATTTCGGATTGCGAAATTCACAATAATAGGTTTGAGGGTCTCGTAAAAAATCACGTCATACGTACGTCATTGCGAGCGCAGCGAAGCAATCTCGCAGTTCGTAACCGTTGAAAAAAACGAGATTGCCGCGTCGCTCCGCTCCTCGCAATGACGGCAGAGAAGACTTCATTGCGAGACCATCAAAGTTTTTGCTCTGCGGCAAATCCTGACTTCCTATGGTTTCATCAATAATGGTAATGGTCTATGGACATCAAAGACATCAAACCCGACGACATCCTTGACTGTGTCGGCCTCGCCTGTCCGATGCCGATCTTTAAGGCCTCGAACAGGATCAAGGAGCTGACCCCGGGTCAGATACTCGAAGTGCAGTCCGATGATGACGGGATTGTAAAAGACATGCCCGCCTGGTGCAGGCTGACGGGGAACGAGTTCCTCGGCATTACGCAGGAGCACGGGGAATATCACGCCTATGTACGCAAGAAGTAATCTGCTTCTCGCGGAGAACGCCCTGCCGGGTTCATTTGCCAGAGGGGTGTGACCGCGTCTTCATGCGTATTTTTCTTAGTGAGCGGCGGCAGGACAACAGGCCTTCTGCCGCTCAACTTCACCTAATCGAAACCTATCCACCTGAAGTAGGGCGCGGGATTCCGCATCACGGTTCAGGCGCACTTATCGCTTTGGCACTTCCTTTCCCGTCAAATAGTATCGTCATGTATGGCTATTGCGCTCCCATCGTCGCCGGAGTCACCGTTCTTCTCTTCTCCTCCCGCCTATGGACCTGTTCCGAAAACAGCTGCGAAATAAATCATTTTTCAGCCCCCGGGCTCCCTGCTTTCCGTTGACAACGAGGGGGGGATAGTTTATTATCACGCTTGCTGAACGAGAGGAGCACGATGCAAACCATAGTTTCCCTGAAAGAAGGCGATTGGGTTGAAGAGGTCTATCTGGTTACGTCAAAGCAGATATCGACGGCGAAGAACGGCGTGACCTATCTCTCCCTCAAGCTCGCAGACAAGACCGGCGAGATCGACGGCAGGCTGTGGGACAACGCCGATGAGGTTGCCGGGAAATTTGAACGCGAAGATTTTGTCCGTATCCGGGGCATGGCTTCGATCTACCAGGGAACGATGCAGATCAAGATGAAAACTCTTGAGAAGGTCGACGATTCCAAGGTGGATATCGCCAACTTTCTCGAATGTTCTCCGCGCAATCCCGACGAGATGGTCAATGAACTGAAAGCAATCGCCGCGTCTTTGTCCAACGAACACCTCCGGCAGCTGATGAACTCGTTTTTGAACGACGAGGACTTCCTGGCGCTGTTCAAACGCACACCGGCGGCTAAAACGCTGCATCACAATTACATCGGCGGCCTGCTTGAACACGTGGTTGAGCTGATCGCGCTCAGCCGGGATCTTGCCATGCATTTCCCGTCGATCGACAAGGACTTGGTGACGGTGGGCGCGTTCCTGCACGATATCGGCAAGGTCCGCGAACTGGCAGTCAGGAAGTCGATCGAGTATACCACCGAGGGGCGTCTTATCGGTCATATATCCCTGGGCTACGAGATGATCGTGGAGCGGGTCAAGGCCATCCAGGGATTTACAGCGGAGCTGACGCTGCTGTTGAAACACATCATGCTGTCGCACCACGGTGAGTACGAGTTCGGCTCTCCCAAAAGGCCGAAGATCCAGGAGGCGATCGTCGTCAATTATCTGGACGATCTTGCCGCGAAGATCAACAACTTCCAGGCAACGCTCAAGAAGGAACAGGTGGCTGAAGGCGGGTGGACGGGCTTCAGCAAGATGCATGATCGCTATCTCTACCGGCAGATGTCATATTCCGGGGCGGAGAATGACCGAAACAATGATTCCGAAGAGATGGAAGAGGGAAAGCCTCACGGCGCCAAAGGTAAAAAAACGTCTGCTGCAGCTGACCGGAATGCAACGGGCAAACTGCCGCTGGATATTTAGCAGGCTACTGAAAAAACATAGGTGTCATTGCGAGGACCGACTTTTTGCGACGCGGCAATCTCAGGTTTTAAGTTATCAGCGGCGAGATTGCTTCGCTGAGCTCGCAAAGACGGCCTGAAAGACTTTTTAAACAGAAAATCTGTAGGGAGTCAAGAGCGTGAAGGGATAAAATCCCGGATTCTCTCTTTTCGCCCTTTAACTATTTCGAGGTGCACCATGTTCGGTGTTCTCCGCAGCCTGAGCGACGGGCTTGCAAAAACCAGAAAAAGTCTGGCTGAAAAGATCGGGACGCTGGTCCTCGGCGAAAAAATCGACGAAGCCTTCCTCGACGAGCTCGAAGAAGCGCTCATTGCATCCGATGTGGGCGTCGAGACCGCATCGTTCGTGTTAAAAGACCTGAAAGACCGCTTCAAGCGGCAGGAACTGTCCTCGCCCGGCCAGGTGAAAGACCGGCTCAAACAGATCCTGTTCGAGATCCTTTCCGGACAATCGACGCAATTATCCATCAGCGCTTCTCCCGCCGCCATACTTGTCGTTGGAGTAAACGGCACAGGCAAAACAACGTCGATCGGCAAGCTGGCATACCGTCTTCATGCCGAGGGGAAGAAGGTGATGCTTGCCGCCGGGGATACCTTTCGTGCGGCGGCTTCGGAACAGCTTTCGATCTGGGGAGAGCGCACCGGCATTCCGGTGATAAAACACCGCGAAGGCGCCGACCCGAGCGCCGTGGTATTCGACGCCGTGACTGCGGCGAAGGCGCGGGCCATGGATGTGCTGATCGTGGACACGGCCGGCAGGCTGCACACAAAATCGAACCTCATGGAAGAGCTTAAAAAAGTGAAGCGGATCCTTTCCCGTGAACTCCCCGGCGCTCCCCATGAAACGCTGCTCGTGCTCGACGGCAGTACCGGCCAGAATGCTCTCGTACAGGCAAAGATGTTCAACGAGGCCGTCGGATTGAGCGGCATCGTGCTGACCAAACTCGACGGTACATCGAAGGGCGGCATTGTCTTTGCCATCAATAAAGAGCTTGCGATTCCCGTGAAGTTTGTGGGTATCGGCGAGGCCATCGAGGATTTGAAGAGCTTTGATCCGAAGGAGTTTGTAGACGCGCTGCTGTGAACGCATAGTGCAAGGGGCATGGTGCGTTGAGGATGGCGGATGTTTACTCTTCACCCTCTGCTCCATGCCGCATGATGGAGTCATCGTGGAACGTGTGCAAGTCGAAATATTCGGGCAAGTGTACAGCATCAAGGGCGGGGACGATCCCGACGCGGTGCGCGAATTGGCCGCGTTCGTTGACGGGAAAATGAAGGAAATAGAGAAGGGAACGGGGACGAACGATCCCCTCCGTGTAGCCATACTGACCGCTCTCACCATTGCCGATGAACTCTATCGTCAGCGAGAACAATTCGGCGCTCTGGAAAAAACGGCTGGAAACTCAGTGCAACGATTGATGGATCTCACCGAGCCACAAAGCGATGCATTGCCTTAATGAACAGCAATCGGTATACGGGTATTTTTAGGGTATGCAGTGAATGAAATGCATTGAAAATAAAAGCTATTTTTTACTCCCTCTCCCGGCTCCCCCGTTTTTCTCCTTGCCATTTTTTCTTGTTTCTGGTATATAGTAGTAAAGGGTAAACCTATAAAAATGGTCCCCTGCTTTGCGCGTGATAGATACGTCTTGTTCCTCGTGAAAAAAAAATAACGGGAGCTATCTTCTGGAAAGGGTGTGCATGCCCAGATAGGACTGGGAAGCCTAAACTTTCTTATATGGCGCCCACCTGGTTGCTACCAGGAATCAAGTCTATCTGCACGGCAAAAGCGGGGGATTTTTATTATTCGGACGTTAAAGCATCATATTCATTTAAAAAATGTGTAATCAGCGCAAGTTTGAAAGGAGCGGGAAGTACGGCTCCGGCGCTTGTGATAGTGTTCATGTAACAGCGAAGCACCTGGGGGAAAAGTATCAAGGCAAACGGCTGATATTTCCTTAAGGACGACGCGAAGATTGTTTTGCCGGCAAAGTAACACACTAAGACCATGGGGTTGATTATTTATACATATATGCACCGAACGGAAACATTGGGAAGAGATGTTCCAGAGATGCTGTGTGCAGCGGACAGAGGTGAGATCCGTTCTTCACTATCTCCAGGAAGATCAACAAGTTTCTCAATTTCCGTGAAAACCCCGGGTATTGTGCTGTACTGATCCGGTCCAAGCCAATCTCTTTCTATCACATGCCCGTGTAAGCCCTCCTGAAGCACACGTTGGGTCTTAAAAATCTCAAAAAACAACCGCACCATGAACTCCTGCCGGCTGAACCGTCCGAGCCGCCCCTAGCATGGCGAATGCGTCCCCGCGACCTGTCGGAGTTTGTAGGGCAGAAGCATATCCTCGGCGAGGGCAAGCTCCTGCGCAGGGCGATCGAGACGGACCGGTTCATGTCTCTCATCCTCTACGGCCCGCCCGGGGTAGGCAAAACCGCGCTCGCCCACTTGATCGCTGAACGGAGCAGCGCGCATTTTGTCTCGCTCAATGCGGTCACTGCAGGCGTTGCCGATATCCGCAAGGTGGCCCAGGAAGCCGCCCAGGAGCGGGGACGGAGCAACAAGCGGACCATCCTGTTCATCGATGAGATCCATCGTTTCACGCGCGTTCAGCAGGACGCGTTGTTGCCGGACGTGGAACGTGGGAACACCACCCTTATCGGCGCCTCGCCGTCCAATCCTTTTTTTGCGATCATCCCAGCACTTTCGTCCCGCTCGCAGATTTTCGAATTCAAACCGCTTGCTGAGGAGGACATAAAATCGCTTCTCCTTCGCGCGCTTGCCGACAGGGAGCGAGGGCTCGGCAGCATGCCCGTTACGCTGACGCCGGAGGCGCTGGAGCTTATCGTTGCAAAGTCGAACGGGGACGCGCGGCGCGCCCTGAACGCGCTTGAACTCGGCGCGTTGTCAACAGCGCCGGGCGCTGACGGAACGATTCTCTATGATCTGCATGCTGCTGAAGAGTCCATCCAGAAAAAGGCGCTTGTCTACGACGAGGACGAACACTACGACACGATCTCCGCGTTTATCAAGAGCATGCGCGGGAGCGACCCCGATGCGGCTCTCTATTGGATGGCAAAGATGATTTACGCCGGGGAAGACCCGCTGTTCATCGCCCGCAGGATCGTGATTGCCGCGAGCGAGGACGTGGGGAACGCCGACCCGCGCGCCCTGTTTGTGGCCACGTCCGCCTACCAGGCGGTCGAGCGCATCGGCATGCCCGAGGGCGCGCTGCCGCTCGCGCAGGCCGCCGTCTATGTCGCTTCGGCCCCCAAAAGCAACGCATCCTACCTCGGGATCAAAGCAGCGATGAAAGACATTGAAGAAGGGAACCTGTTGCCCGTGCCGGACCATTTGAAGGACGCCCACTACAAGGGCGCAACGCGGCTCGGCCGGGGCAAAGGATACAAATATCCGCATGATTTCCCGGGCCACTATGTGGCTCAGGATTACCTCCCGCACAAGCGGGAATACTACCGGCCCACGGAACAAGGCGAGGAAAAGAGAATCAAGGAGCGTCTCGCCGGGCTGAAGAAGAGACTCCAGGAGGAAAAGAATGGTTGACTATATTGTACTGTTGGTCGTGGGACTTGCCGCAGGAGTTGGCGTCGGTCTGATGATCAAAGGAAAGACCGCCGCAGGCAAGATCAAGGACGCTGAAGCAGAGGCGGCACGGATCATAACCAATGCAGAGCGTGAAGCCGAGACAAAACGCAAGGAGTCCATACTCGAGGCCAAAGACAAGTTCTACCAGGCGCGGGCGGACTTCGAGAAAGAGACGCGCGACAAGCGGCAGGAGCTTCAGAACCAGGAGCGACGGCTTACCCAGAAGGAAGAAAGTCTCGAAAAGAAGACGGACCTGATCGAGAAACGGGAAGGGGACGCGGTCCGGCGTGAACGGGAGATCTCGGCCCGGGAAAAGGTAGCGATCGAAAAAGAAGAGCGTTTTGAGAAGGGCCTGCGCGAGCAGCGCGAGTTGCTCGAAAAGATTGCGAACATGACGGCGGAGGAGGCCAAGCGCCAGCTCATGCTTTCCATGGAGGACGAAGCAAAGTTCGAGGCCGCCAAGTCCATCAAGCGGATCGAGGACGAGGCGAAGGAAGAAGCCGATAAAAAATCCAAGAACATCATCAGCCTGGCGATCCAGCGCTACGCCAGCGACTACGTGGCTGAAGCCACCGTGTCGGTGGTGAACCTCCCGAACGACGAGATGAAGGGACGGATTATCGGCCGCGAGGGACGGAATATACGGGCCATCGAAGCCGCAACCGGGATCGATCTCATCATCGACGATACGCCCGAAGCGGTGATTTTGTCCTGTTATGACCCGCTCCGCCGCGAGATCGCCCGCCTGACCATCGAGCGCCTGATGCAGGACGGGCGCATTCATCCCGCCCGCATCGAAGAAATCGCCGAAAAGGTGAAAAAGGACCTCGATGTCGCCATGAAGGAAGAGGGCGAGAAGGCCGCGTTCGACCTCGGCATCCACAACATCCACCCGGAGATCATCAAGCTCCTCGGAAGGCTCAAGTACCGGACGAGCTACGGCCAGAACGTTCTCATGCATTCCCGCGAGGTTGCCTACTTCGCCGGCATCATGGCCGCGGAATGCGGCGTGGACCAGAAGCTCGCCCGGCGCGCTGGTTTGCTGCATGATCTCGGAAAAGCCATCGACCACGAAGTGGAGGGGACCCATCCCCAGCTCGGCGGCGATGTGGCGAAGAAGTACGGCGAGAGCCCCAAGGTGCTGAACGCGATCCTGACCCACCACGGAGACGGGGAACCCTCCTGCGTCGAGTCCGTGCTGGTTGCGGCCGCGGACGCTCTTTCAGCGGGCAGGCCGGGCGTCCGGCGCGAGACGCTCGAAAGCTATCTCAAGCGGCTTGAGCAGCTCGAGTCGACCGCTAATTCCTTCAAAGGGGTGGAGAAGTCCTATGCCATCCAGGCGGGACGCGAGATCAGGATCATTGTGAAGCCGGAAGACCTTTCAGACGCCCACTCCGCCCAACTGTCGCGGGACATCGCCAAGAAGATCGAGCAGGAGTTGTCCTATCCTGGACAGATCAAGGTGACGGTGGTGCGCGAGAGCAGGTACGTGGAGTTTGCGAAATAGGCGGGGAAACGATCCAGGATGCCGGATGCAGAATGCAGAGCTGCTCCGGCTAGATTTTTTCGGTGTCTTGCATCATGCATCGTGCATCGGTGTGGAGGTTACTTGAAAGTTCTTTTTATCGGCGATATCATCGGCGAGCCCGGCAGAAAAATGGTCCGTGCGAACATCCGCAGCCTGGTGGAGACCCACGCTCCCGATCTCGTGATCGCCAACGGCGAGAATGCCGCCGGGGGGTTCGGCATCACTTCCGAAATTGCCGAGGAGCTTTTCGCCCTCGGGATCCACGTGTTGACGTCGGGCAACCACGTCTGGGACAAAAAAGAGATCGAGCCCTATCTCACCAAGCAGGATCGTTTGATCAGACCTGCGAATTATCCTGCAGGCAATCCCGGTTATGGAAGTGTCGTTATTTCTACGAAGGCGGGAAAGGCCGCTGTGCTGAACCTTGAGGGCCGCGTCTTTATGTCGAACCTGGAAAATCCCTTTCGCGTGGCCGAGCAGGAAATAGAAAAACTTAAAAAAGAAACACCCGTGGTGATCATCGATTTTCATGCGGAAGCCACGTCGGAGAAAGCCGCCCTTGCCTTGCATCTGGACGGCAAAGCGAGCGCGGTTATCGGGACCCATACGCATGTTCAGACCGCCGATGAGCGCGTTCTTACAAAAGGCACCGCCTTTATTACGGACGCGGGGATGACCGGACCGACAGACTCGGTCATCGGCGTAAAAAAAGAGCAGGCCATTGCGCGCTTTCTTTACCAAACGCCGCACCGGTTCGAGATCCCGAAGGGGCCGGTCCATTTGAACGCAGTGCTTCTCGATATCGACGGGAAAACGGGGAAAGCGAAGGCGATAGAAAGAATATATCTGAAATCGTAACAGCAGAATTGCAGATTCGGATTGCGGATTTACATTCCGCATCCCGCAATCTGCATTCCGCAATCATCCATTATGCAAACTCACATCCTCACGGTTACGCAGCTTACGTATCAGATCAAAAACCTCCTCGAAGGGACGTTTCCCGAGGTCTGGGTCGAGGGGGAAATATCCAATCTCACCATTCCGCAGTCCGGCCACGCCTATTTCACCCTGAAAGACGAGCACAGCCAGATTCGTGCGGTCCTGTTTCGCTCGTCTCACCGGCATCTCAAATTCACGCTCCAGCATGGGATTCAGGTCATCTGCCGGGGCCGTCTGAGCTTATATGAGCCGCGCGGTGAATACCAGCTGATCCCCGACTATATTGAACCCAAGGGCATCGGCGCGCTCCAACTGGCTTTTGAGCAGCTTAAGGCGCGCCTTGAAAAGGAAGGGCTCTTTGCCCCCGAGCATAAGAGGTCGCTGCCCGTCCTTCCGCGGAGAATCGGGATCATCACGTCGCCCACCGGCGCGGCCATCCGCGACATGCTGCGTGTGATCAAGCGCCGTCATCCGAAAATGCACATCTTCATTTATCCCGTGCCGGTGCAGGGCGTCGAGGCGGCGCCGGCCCTGGTTGAGGCGTTGCGCTACTTTAATCGGGAACGGAATGTGGAGGTCCTGATCGTAGGTCGCGGTGGTGGATCGCTCGAAGACCTCTGGGCCTTTAACGAGGAGGCGGTCGCCCGGGCGATCTATGCTTCGAAGCTCCCGGTCATCTCCGCAGTGGGACATGAGACAGATTACACGATTGCGGACTTTGTTGCCGACCTACGCGCGCCAACGCCCTCTGCGGCAGCAGAGATGGTCGTGGAAAGTGAACGGAATTTCCGGGAAGGAATTCGCTCTTTAGAAATTCGACTCATCAGGGCCACGAAACAGATACTTGAACACGTTCGTTCCACGCTCCGTCAAAACATGCGCATCCTCGGAGATCCTCGCAGAGGCCTGGAGCAATACAACCAGCGGGTGGACGATCTTGTTCGCCGCATATCGCTTGCGACGGCGCACGGGGTGCGCAGGGACCAGGCGCGCCTTGGTGCGCTGACCGCGGGATTGGGGCACCTGAACCCGCTCGCGATCTTATCCCGCGGTTACAGTATTACAAGGTTCTATCCCGCCGGAGGCATCCTCAAGAACGCCGCGGACGCCGCCCCGGGGACCATGATCAGCACGAAACTATTGAGGGGCGACGTGCTGTCGCGTATTGAACGGATCGAAGTCGATCAGGACAGCTAAGACCGAATCTCCTGCGTTCTCACTGTCGCCGCGCGGCCGGTTTGTGCTCTTATTAGGGAGAAGTGGATCAGGAAGGAACGCCATCTTCTCCTTTGACAGAACACTATTTTGGTTGTAAACTGAGATACTTATGTCAGAAGAAGCCAATCCTTCAGATGCCCTATCCGCCGATGTGCTGGACGTTATACGCAGCCTTGTTACGGCCATCAGGGTCGTGAAACTTTATCCTCCCAATAACCCCATCTATTCCCAATCAGTACAAAAATGCCGGGAAACACTGTCTCGCTTTCTCGAAACCGCATCGGAATTTTGTCTCGGGGTGCAAAAGAGCGTCTTCACCTATTTACACACGCCGATCGGAAAAGACGCACAGTTGAACAAGGCTATCGCTCAGGACCTCTTCGCAAAGGGCATCCGGGATATTGTCTTCTGCGAGGGGATGACTGCAAAGGAAATGCAGGACTTTTTTGAAATACTGACCCTGTCGACGGAAGAAATGGCGATGAAAAGCGGAATTTCGTCGATCCTGTGGGAAAAAGGCGTGTCAAACATCAAGATCATTGAGGCCGGACTTGACGAGGTTATTACGACAAAGACGGATGCAGGCTGGGCGGAGAGAAGACGCGCGGAAACTCCCTCTTTCGCACTCGACCCATCGAAGGCCAGGGAGAAAATGGCCCTTTCCGGCCGCACCCTGGTCCTGGGCGATCTCATGACCGACCCTGCGGGGTTCGGCGCCGGCATGGTTGCACTTGCAAAGAATACGCTCGGCGAGCACGAGAACGTCGAGGACCGTCTTCTCGCGCTGTATCAGGAGGCAGGTCGAAAGATCCAGGCGGGGCAACCGGACCAGAGCGACACCCTCTTTACAGGACTTGCGGAGTCGGCGCTTTCCCTTGAAGAGCCTTACCGGGAAGCGTTGATTGCCGGCAAGCTCTACGCAAGCGTGGATGCGGAGAATGTCCAGGATCGCGAAGACCAGATCGAGGAGCAGGTGCCCAATGAGTATCATGAAATCGTGACCGGAAGATTCTCCAATGCCTGGACCGCCCAGCAGGTGGCGGTGCTCCTGAAGAAATCGACGGGGAAAAAGACCGTAGTTCCGAGCCCGCCGCCCTCGTCGCCGGACGCTCTTTCAGCCGAAGCGCTCCCTTCCGACGTGGGCGAGATCGTACGAGAGCTGGCCGAATATACGCCGGAAGAAATGGAAACGCTCAAGGCTATGAGCGGCGTCGGCATGGAGTCGGACGTTATTGAGGCGGCGGTCCGTACCTTGATTTCCCTGATTCCCCTCGTAAAGAACCCCCGGCACGCCGTTCCCGACGACAAGGAAGTGGCCTTGTTTTCCGGCGTTATACACCAGTTGGAAGACATGCAGAGCTATCTTTTAAAGAAAAAAGACTACGACCGGGCGTCTCTCATCACCAGGGTCTTCCATATGCCCGTAGAGGCCGAATTTAAACCGAGAATGATGGAGGCGCTGAAAAAGACTGCATCCAGGCCGTTCATTGATTCGACGCTTACCGATATGCGGAATTGCACGAAAGGGTCTCCCGAATACGTTTCTGCCTACTCCTATCTGGCCTCAATGGAGAGGGAAGCAACGGAAGTCCTGCTGGAGCTTATTGCTGAAGAAACCGATAAAACGGCACGATTGGCGCTTCTCGACATTCTCAAGGACGTCGGTAAAAATCAGATCGCGATGATGGGCGAGCGCCTCTCCGACGACCGTTGGTACTTTGTCCGCAATATTGTGAATGTCCTGGGAGAGACCCAGGGCGAACAGGCCCTGATTTTTCTTCAGCGGGCGGCGGAGCATAAAAATGTCAAGATCCGGGAGGAAGTGCTCAGGGGACTGATCATGATCGGGGGAAAAAAGGCCGCCGGTCTTCTGGCGAAATTCTTCAAGGACAGGGATCCCGCGATCCAAAGCATGGCGATCCGCGGATTCACGGAAATCAAAGGCATCAGCGGCGGAGACGCGGAGCCTCTGGTTACGTTCCTGGAAGGCCGCTCCCTCAGCAAAAGAGATCAGCAGTTCACGGTGGAGGCAATCCGGGCGCTGGGGAAGGTCGGAAACCCCGCTGCCGGAGAATTTCTCAAAAGGTATAATCGCGTCCGCTGGTGGAAGCCGCGTCAGCTTCAGGTCGAGCTCCGCGCAGCGGCGCGGCGCTCCATGGATGAGATCAAGAGGAGGCAGGTCGATGGCGGACCAGGAAAGCGATAGCCGCGGAGAGGCCCGACAGTCTTTTTTTGCGAAACAATTGCTGATCGGCGCGGCCAAGACGGCGTTCCAGCAGTTGTCGGCCATGCTGAAGAACGTAACGATCTACCCCGAATCGCACCCCTTCCTGCTGTCACTGGCCCAAAAGCTCGCGGGCACGATTTCCGGTCTTCTGGTGGACAGGAAGGAGGTGGCATTTTATCTGGTGGCCGGAGAACTTTTTTTCGAGACCCACTCCGTGCCCATAGACCAGAGCCTTGCCCTGCTCATGGAGCAATTCACCAGCCGCGACGTCGGAGGCATCATATTTAGGCCCGGCCTTACGACCGCAGAGCTCGTCAAGCTGGCCATCCTCATGAACAGGGAACCGGAGACAATGGCCGCAGAGGGCGGCATCATAGCGGCGGCGGCTCGCGAGCACATTTCCCACATCGATCTTCATCATGGGCTGCTTGTCGATAAAAAGACCGGAGGCACCGTCAAGGAGAGCAAAAAAAGAACGACCGAGTTGTTCCTTGATGCCGTTGAAGCGGTAAAGGAAATGGTCCACGGCGTTCATCTCGATAAAGCGCTCAACATGCGGAAACTGAATACGGTCGTCCAGACCATGGTCGATAACGTACTTGACAACCGTGACGCCCTCATGGGGCTGACCAGTCTCAAGATGTATGACGAATATACGTTTGTTCATTCGGTGAATACCTCCATCCTGGCCATTTCCCTCGGCACCTTTCTGTCCTTTGAGAAACCCCAGATTGCCGTGCTGGGCGTGGCCGCAATGCTGCATGACATCGGCAAGGTGCGTGTTCCCCTCGAAATCATCAACAAGCCGGGCAAACTCACCGACGAGGAATGGGAGGTGGTCAGGCGCCATCCCATTGATGGAGCACTGATTGCGTCGGACATCACGGGTGTGACCAAGATGTCGATAGTGACGGCATTCGAGCACCATCAGCACGGCAAGCAGGGCTACCCGCCGGCGGAGGGCGCTGTTCAACAGCATTTGCTGTCCCAGATCGTTTCCCTCGCCGATGCTTATGAAGCTCTTACGGCGGCCCGGGTGTACTACAGCGCCCAGATGCCGCCCGACCAGGCAATCCGGATCCTGATGAAAAAACGGAATATCTCGTTTAATCCCGTCCTCGTGAAGGCTTTTGTCAACATGGTAGGCATATTTCCCATCGGCACGCTTCTCAAGCTCCAGACCGGTGAAGTCGGGCTGGTCGTACATCAGACCCGCGATCTGCTGCGGCCCCGAGTTCTGCTGCTCACCAAGTTCGATGGTTCGGAAAAATCCGAAGCAGAAGTCAGCCTTCTCGAGACCTCGGGAGGGAGCTATAAGCGGTCGGTTCTCGGCACCATCGATCCCAATGCCGCAAAGATTGATGTAAAAAAATATCTTGCCTGAACCCCGTCTTTTCCGAAGTGTTCCCGCCTGAAAACAAGCCTTCTCCAAGTGTCTGAGCAGAATTCATTTTGTTCGGAAGACAATTGTCATAGAAAAAGCACTGAGACACAGAAGAAGCGGATTAACGTATGATAAAGGCTGATACATTCGAAAGCAAGGCGATCACCTGTTGGGTGAACTACTATTTGAAGAAAAATCCAACCTTATCCGGCTTTTGTCAGATTTGATCCGTGTCGAATGCTATTTTTAAGATACTTCTCCTGATATTCTAAACGTGTGGCAAAATCCGCTTACCTGGGGTATGCTGCTTCCGTGAATCCACTTCCCATCGATGCCATTCTGCCCGGATTGAACGAGGCGGTAAAAACGAGCCCGTCGGTAATTCTCCATGCGCCGCCCGGGGCAGGCAAGACTACCCGTGTTCCGCTCGCGCTGCTCGAAATGATCCCGCAGCAGCAGGGGCGTATCGTCATGCTCGAACCACGGAGGATTGCCGCTGTATCGGCTGCGCGATGGATGGCGAAATCCCTTGGCGAGGAAGCGGGAGATACCGTCGGCTATGCCATTCGTTTCGATGCACGGAGATCCGAACGGACCCGCATTGAGGTCGTCACCGAGGGTATTCTTACCCGCCGCATCCAGTCAGACCCCGGCCTCGAAGGCACGGCCATGGTCATCTTCGACGAGTTTCATGAACGAAGTATTCATGCCGATCTTGCCTTGGCGCTCTGTCTCGATGTCCGCAAAGGACTGCGGAACGATCTGAAAATCCTGATCATGTCCGCGACCCTCGACTGCGGCCCCATCGCGGCGCTGCTTGACGGGCGCCGGTGATTACTTCGTCCGGCAGGGTTTTTCCCGTAGAAGAACGATATCTCGACGACAAATCCGGACCGCTTCCCGCCCGGGTCGTCGGCGCAATCCGGGCCGCCTTGCAAGAGACCGAGGGAGACATCCTCGTCTTTCTTCCCGGGTCAGGGGAGATCCGGGCCTGCGCAAAAGAGCTGCAGGAACGGCTGAACGTAAACAACGAAGGCATTTCCCTGCACGCGCTCTACGGCGACCTCCCGTTCGAGGAGCAGGAACGCGCCATCCTGCCTTCCCGGGAGAGGCGGAAGATCGTGCTTGCCACGAACATCGCGGAGACGAGCCTCACGATCGAAGGCGTTCATGTCGTCATCGACAGCGGTCTGACGCGCATGCTTCGCTACGATCCGTCGACGGGTATGAACCGGCTGGTGACTGTGCCGGTTTCCCGGGCTTCGGCTGAGCAGCGGAAAGGCAGGGCAGGCCGTCTGGGCCGCGGCGTGTGCTACCGTCTCTACAACATCCACGATCTTCAGGGCCTGCTTCCCTTTACCCAGCCGGAAATCCTGGTCTCCGACCTTTCCCAACTTGTGCTCGAACTCGCCGTCTGGGGAGTCAAGGACGCGCATGAACTCTCCTGGCTCGACAGTCCTCCAGCCGCGGCCTGGGAATCCGGCGTAAAGCTCCTGCAGGACCTGGGCGCTCTCGATCGGTCCGGTTCGGTCACTGTTGTGGGCAGGGAAATGGCCCGCTTTCCGCTTCATCCCCGGCTTGCACGTCTACTGGTACGATCGCAGGAACTGGGTTCAGTACGTCTCGGCGCGGACCTCGCCGCAATCCTTACGGAGCGGGACCTGTTCCGGCACAGCGGCGCGGAACGCATGATCGATGATCCCGATATTTCAGAACGGGTTGAAGCGCTTCGACGCTGGCGCAACGGAAGCGAAGCAGGAGCACGGGCGGACCCCTCCGCGCTTCGGGCCGTGGAAAGGACAGCGAAGCAGCTTCTGCGGCTGGTGTCCGTAACAGCCGCCGATGCTCGCCAGGACGTTGACAACGAAGCGCTCTCGCGGCTCCTGCTCTCGGCGTTTCCGGACAGGATCTGCAAACGGCGCGAAGAGGGAGGAGGACGTTTTGTCCACGTCCAGGGAAGGGGAGTGCGCCTCTCTCCGGACAGCCACGTAGGCAGCAGCCCCTACATCATCGCTGTTGCCGTTGATGCGGGCGAGAAGTCCGAAGGATTTGTCCACATCGCCGCGCCGGTGACCGAAGAACTCATCCGGAGCGAGCTCGCAGATCGCATTGAGACGGTCAGGCTCGTGGAATGGGACAGGAAGGAAAACAGGATAACGGCTGCCAGGGAAATGCGGTACGGGACCTTACTCCTTTCGAGAAAACCTTTTACCCCGACAACGGAAGAGTCGGCGCCGATTCTCTGCGAAGCCCTTCGCACGGCTCCCGGCCTTCTTTCCTTCAGTAACGAGGCGCGCCAGTTTCAGTCAAGAACGGCTTTGATGAAGAGATCATT
>DAIDTZ010000258.1 GCA_027456925.1 Nitrospirota bacterium | reverse complement strand
CCGGGCCCGATCTCGAACCCGGGTGAGGGCTCGATCCTGGCCACGCTTTATCCCGGCAATGTGGATTATCTTTTCTTTGTAGCGCAGGGGGATGGCAGCCATTTTTTCTCAAAGGATTTTCGTTCTCATGAGAAGGCCATTGACAGGTACCGGTTGAGCAAGAAGAAAATCGCTAAACAGCAAAAGGCCGCGGAGAAGTAAAAAGGCGGTGGTAATCGCGCCGCGGACGCGGCCCTGGCTGGGAAGCCCTCTCATTGAACGGCAAAGCTGACCAGCGTGACAAATCGAGGAATCGGACCGAATGCGAAATTCGTGAGATGGCTTTTTGTCGTGTTCTGACCGGTCCTGCTGATAAAAAGGGGTATGATAATTCTTTACCACCTTGCAGTCCCTCACTTGAAATGGTTTGTGCTCTGAGACTTACTTCTCCTCTCCTGCCACCCAAATAAATTTTCCTGTTTTATCTTGAGACCGGGAAATGTCATACGTCGTTTCTTTAACGAGCTCCTCTCGTTTTGTATAATTAATAAACCTCGAAGCCGTAAATTTGACTTTAAACGGCCAGGCGCCATTTTGCCCGCGTTTTCCTTTTTCCAGAATTTGAATCGGCGAGAGTGCGGTAAGAGGGGTTGTCTGGATAAATGCTTTAATGGCAGTGACGGCTTCTTCGTCCGACGGCGCCTCCGAAAGTGTCGGCGATTTAGAACAGCCGACCTGGATTATCGCAAACAGGCCTAGCGCTTAAAAAAAATGAAATGTATTTTCTTCTTCTGCTCATTCTTTTCCTCCCACGGTCAGATGGATTTGAATAGTTTCTTCCTTATTTTGTCTAGAACAGGCCTAATTTAGCTTGAATACATCGGATTGTAAATTGTTTTGACCAAACTGTGTCAGGCACAACAGCTTGATTGCAATGAGCATGATTAAAAAATCAGTGTTTTGTTTGTGGAGGATTCCTCACTCGGTAGGTGCACAACATGAGGGTTATCCGCGTTGCCTCGGATCGAGCGCATCGCGAATGCCTTCGCCCAGGAGATTGTAGCCGAGAACGGTGATGAGGATCGCAAGGCCCGGGAAGACCGAGAGCCACCAGGCAATCTCGATGTTGTCCTTGCCCGACGAGAGCAGGCTGCCCCAGCTTGGGGTAGGTGGCTGAACGCCGAGGCCGAGAAAGCTGAGCGCGGATTCCACGAGGATGGCGCCGCCGATGCCCATGGTGGCGGAGACCAGGATGGGAGAAAGGCCGTTCGGCAGGATGTGTTTCATGATGATGCGGCGGTCCGTTGCGCCGATGGCATGCGCGGCAATGACGAACTCGCGCTCCTTGAGCGAAATGAATTCAGCGCGGATGAGCCTGGCCGGCTCCATCCAGCTGGTAAGGCCGATCACGACCATGATATTCATGATGCTCGGCTCGAGGATGGCGATCACCGCGAGAACGAGGAAGATCGTCGGGATGGAGAGCATGATGTCCACGGCCCGCATGATCGCGCTGTCGATCCAGCCGCCATAGTAGCCCGCGAGCGATCCGAGGAGAATGCCGATGATGGTTGCAATGCCGACTGCGACGAACCCCACTTCCAGCGAAATCCTTCCGCCCCACAGCATTCGGGAAAGCACGTCCCGGCCCAGATCGTCGGTGCCGAGAGGATGAGAAAAGCTTGGTCCGATGAGGATGTTCTTGATGTCAATGGTTGATGGATTGTATGGTGCGACGATCGGCGCAAAGATCGAAAGCACGAAGACGAGCATTACCAGCAGCCCGCCGATTACCGCGAGTTTGTTCCTCATGAGATAACGCAGTGTTTGAGATGTGAAGGACCGGGAGTTGTTCATGTTCTTTTTATTTTGCATTCCGAAATCCGCACTACGCTCTAGCGAAGCCTCACCCGCGGGTCCGTAAACGCGTAGGCGACATCTGCAAGGAAATTTCCAAGCATCGTCAGGAACGCGCCGGGCACGAGGATGCCCATGACGAGATTATAGTCCCGTGACAGCACCGCCTGGTACATGAGTTGTCCCATACCGGGGATGCCGAAGACCGTTTCCATGATGACGCTGCCGCCGATAATGCCCGGCAGGGAGAGCCCCAGGATGGTGATGACCGGCATGAGTGCGTTCCGGAGCGCATGCTTGTAAATGACGAGGTGCTCAGTGAGCCCTTTGGCCCGCGCTGTGCGGATATAGTCCTGGCGCATGACCTCCAGCATGTTGTTTCGAACATACCGCGAAAAGCCTGCAAGGCCGCCGAAAGCGGAGACGAATACGGGCAGGATCAGGTGGTTCGCTTCGTCCGAAAGCCTGCCCCAGAAGGTCAACCCCGTAATATCGAGGCTGTGGATGCCCGATATGGGGAGCACTCCCCATTGAACGCCGAACAGATAGATAAGAAGAAGCGCGAGCCAGAACGACGGCGTGGAAAAACCGACGAAGACGAAGATGGTTGTGAATCGGTCGAGGAGCGAATATTGTCGCGTGGCGGACATGATCCCGACGGGTATGGCGATCAGGAGCACGAGGCCGAGCGACAGAAGGTTGATCGTGAGGGTGATCGGGAGGCGCTCGAGGATCTTGTCCTTGACCTTGCGTCCATCGGCAAACGCTTCTCCGAAATCAAGGGTCATGAATTTCGTGAGCCAGGTGGCGTATTGTTTATAGAAAGGCTGGTCGGCCCCGTAGAGCTTGCGAAGCCGCTCCCGCGCTTCGGCGGACGCTTTTGCCGAGAAATTCATTTGCGCCTCGGCAGGGCCGCCCGGGGCAAGACGCATGACGCCGAAACTGAGCACGGTAATGCCGATCAGGATGGGGACCATGAGAAACATGCGTTTTATGATGTAGGTGAGCATGTCGGGCGGTTTATCCGGTGACTTTATAGACGAGATCGAAGGGTTTTGCCGGCTGGGAAACTTTGATGCCGGTAAACTGTCCCCGGTTGGCTTTATCAACCGGCTTGTGATCGAATTCCATGAGTTCGATCTTCTGGGTGAAGTCGGTTGCGGTCCCCTTGATGCGGATGGTATCTCCGACAGCGAGATCGCCGAAATCAAGCTTGACTGCGGCTACTGAGGTCTTATCAAAAAACTTAATCACTGAGCCGATCCGTTCTTCCATGTCGACAATCATAGTATAAAATGCACGGTATTTCAAGGAGAAATCGTCGTGTCATATCCAGGGACTGAATGAAGCTTGAAATCGGCTCGAATGATCGAATCTGCTTGTTTGGCGGATACATAGCGCTTGACAATGAGTAGGAGTGTGAGTATTATATGGCCTACGAGTCAGGGGTCGGCAGCAGCGAAGTACCTCGGGGCGTGGCGCAGCCCGGTAGCGCGTCTGCTTTGGGAGCAGAAAGTCGGAGGTTCGAATCCTCTCGCCCCGACCATTATTATTAGCTCGCTGCTCATAGCTGATGGCTACGAATCAAAAACGAAGAGCCACGAGCTAGGAACTAATCCGCGCCTGTAGCTCAGTTGGATAGAGCAACAGCCTTCTAAGCTGTGGGCCAGGGGTTCGAATCCCTTCAGGCGCACCAATAAGATTTATCCGGAGAATGGCGATTGAGGTTATGCCGGATAGTGTGTTGACAAATCTCAATCGACGCATTAAAATAAAAAAATTCTGCATACGGAAATATTCACATGGTGGGCGTAGCTAAGTTGGTAGAGCTCCAGGTTGTGGCCCTGGTGGCCGCGGGTTCAAGCCCCGTCGCTCACCCCAATTTTACATAGAGAGACGGCCGATCCGGCCGT
>DAIDTZ010000257.1 GCA_027456925.1 Nitrospirota bacterium | reverse complement strand
CCCTGGTTTCCATCGGCGGGTTCACGAGGCGGCTGGCAAAGAAACTGCAGAACAGCGAGGACAAGAAATACATCGACATCATCCTGAGCGAAGTCGCCCGCCTCGAGGGGATCATCCACGACAATCTGTCGTACATCAAGGAAGTTTCGCTGCAGCTTGCGGACACGGACGTCAACTCCCTGATCCTGGAGATCCTTACGCTCTACGAAGACGAACTTGCCCAGCGGCGCATCACCGTGGAAACGAAATTATATCCCGTTATGCCGCTGCTCAAGATCGACGCCCCGCAGATAAAGCAGGCGGTGATCAACATCCTGAAAAACGCGATGGAGGCCATGGAGAACGGCGGTACGCTCAGCATCAAAACCTGCGTCCTGGAAGATACGCATGAGGCGGTGATCGAGTTCGGGGACACCGGTCCGGGCGTCACCGCGAAGGCCATGCATAACATCTTCAATCCCTACTATACGACGAAGCCGAGGGGGACCGGGCTGGGGCTTCCGATCACGAACAGGATCATCAAGGCCCATAAAGGAACAATCGACCTCAAGAACCGGGAAACGGGAGGGGCGGTCTTCGCCATCAAGCTCCCCGTTTCTCCGACAGAATAATGAAAGGCACCAGCGTGCCGGGACCGGACCGCGACATCCGGTGAGAATAGATTTCAGAAGTAGGCTGAGAAAAGCGGCAGAACACGAAACTCTTGTGAAAAGGTTTTCAGGCTGAGTGATAATAACCAAGGAGGCGCCGATGAAAAAAATACTGGTTGTTGACGACGAAGAGAACATCCGGGAGCTTTACAAGGAAGAACTCGAGGAGATGGGCTACGCGGTGACCACGGTTTCCGACGGTGTGCAGGCGCTCCTTGCCCTGGGCACGGGAAAGTTCGACCTCGTGACCCTTGACATGCGCATGCCCGACCAGGACGGCATCGAGACCCTGCGCAAGATGAAGGAAAAGGACAGCACCCTGCCGGTCATCATCTGCACGGCCTATGAAGAGTACAAGCATGACTTCGGGAGCTGGTGTTCCGATGCCTACGTCGTAAAATCCGCCGATACCGGCCTGCTTCGCGAGACGGTAAAGAAGATCCTGGGATGAACGAACAGGTGGAAGTGATCGTGGAAAAACTGGTTCACGGCGGCAGTGGCCTTGCGCGGCTCGAATCGGGCCAGGCCGTGTTTGTGAACAACGTGCTGCCCGGCGAACGCGTACTGGTTTCGCTCAAACGCAAGCGGAAAGGCTTCCTGGAAGCCGACGTGGTCGAGATCCTGGACCCGTCGGAACACCGCATCACGCCTCCCTGCAGCGGAGAAAAACAGTGCACCGGCGCGACGTGGCCGCACATTGCCTATCCCGCCCAACTCGCGTACAAGCAGGACATCCTCCAGGACACCCTGATCAGGATCGGCGGCATCACAGCGCGGCGTCCGCTCCCCATACTTCCGTCCCCGCGGACGGACCATTACCGCCTGCGCACCCAGTTCAACGTTCGCATCAAGGACGGGAAACAGCGGATCGGTTTTTTTCGACAGGGTTCGTACAGCCTGATCGAAGTGGACGACGCTTTTCTGATCGATCCCATTATCAACAAAACGCTCAAGGCCGTCAGGGCCAATGCAGAGCAGCTTCCCCTGCTCTCGGAAATTCACATCAACGCAACCCCGTCCGGAGAAGTGCACCTCTTGCTCTTCAGCGACCAGGCCTCGCTTCCCGCTATGGAAACGTTTTTCGAGCAGATGAGGAAAACCGTTCCTTCGATCATCGGGATCACGGGCTTTGCTCAGAAGCGAAAAGCCTTCAGCCTCGGCAAAAATCAGCTGGCCCTCGAACTGGGGGGACTAAAGTTCCTGGTCACGGAAGGCAATTTCTACCAGGTCAACTGGGAACAGAACAGGAACATGGCGGCCACGGTCCTCGACTTTTGCGGGCTCACGGGAAAAGAGACGGTCCTCGACCTCTACTGCGGCATCGGCAACTTCTCCCTTCCCCTTGCAGGGAAAGCGAAGAACGTCATCGGCATCGAGGCGGGGGATGGGGCCATCGAAGACGCAAAAGCGAACGCAAAACTGAACAAAATCACGAATGCGGAATTTATCGCCGATGATCTGCAAAAGGGGCTAAAGACTTTGATGGAGCGAAAAATGAGGGCCGATGTCGTTGTCCTCGACCCGCCCAGGGCCGGCGCCACGCTTAAAACGCTCGAGCGGGTACTCGCCTTTGTTCCGCAAAAGATCGTGTACGTGTCCTGCAATCCCTCGACGCTCGCAAGGGACCTGAAATTCTTTCATCTCTTCGGCTTCCGCCTGGACCGCCTCCAGCCCGTGGACATGTTCCCCTATACCTATCAT
>DAIDTZ010000256.1 GCA_027456925.1 Nitrospirota bacterium | reverse complement strand
TGAAGCCGGCGAAGGGCAGGGCGGGTATGAGAAAAAGATAGTTCATAGTTCAAAGTTCGGAGCCTGCCCAGCGGTTACGAGTGCGTCAGCGCGAGTGCAGGGGGTACAGAGTGAACAATTATACTTTCATAGTGCTCGCGGCATCGGCGTCTAGTGACTTGAAACTATGGTAGAGCTGCAGCACGAGCGCGAGGCCAACGGAAACTTCCGCCGCGGCCATGGTCAGGATAAAGATAAACATGATCTGGCCGTCAACCTGACCCCAGCGCGCGCCGCCGACCACAAAGGCGAGACCCACGGCATTCAACATCACTTCAACCGACATGAGCATGAATACGATGTTCCTGCGTACCAGTACGCCGATCAATCCGAGAACGAACAGGATCGCGGCAAGGATGAGTCCGTGTTCCATGGGGATGTTTGAAATCAAGGTAGACTCCTTAGTCGTCGTCATTCTGAGCGTAGCGAAGAATCTGGGACAGACCCTTCACTTCGTTCAGGGTGACATATCAGGGCTTCCGGTACATTCAGCCGGACATTATCTTGTATTCCGTCAACTCATCCTGCTGTATTAATGCTTATGCGGCCTGCCCAGGTGATACGCCCCGATCAAACCTGCAAGAAGCAGCATGGATGCCAATTCGACGCCGAGAACATAAGGTCCGAAAAGCGCTATTCCCACCTGCTTGGGGCCGATCATGTTCGTTGCGTAAAGCCTCGCCGGGTCCGCAGTGAACAGACCGATCAGTTCTCCGGCAAGAATGATCATCAGGATCGAAGGCCCTATCCATATTCCCGGCTTCAGCCATTGAGATTCCTGCTGCGCTGACTGTGCTCCGAGGTTCAACATCATGATCACGAATACGAAGAGCACCATGATCGCGCCCGCATAGATGATCACTTCGAGCGCCGCCATGAACGGCGCCCCGAGGGAAAAGAAGATGAGCGCTACCGCAAGAAGCGACACGATCAGGTACAACAGCGCATGGACGGTGCTCTTCCTGGTGATGACCAGAAACGTCGAGATGACGGCTATAAGTCCTGATATGTAGAAAAGAAGATTCATATATCCTTTTTTGCCCACGGCGGCTCAGAGACTCGGAGAAACAAAAAAACGACGTATCTAAGACCTGCTTTGAGCCGCTGTGTCTCTTGGCGGACGTTCAAGGCATCAAGCTTTTCACGTCCACCGGCTTTTCTTCGTTCTCCGCCTCGCCCTTGTCCTTTCCTTTGATCGACAGCCCCGCTACACGGTAGAAGTTGTAATCATGATATTTCCCCGGTCCGCTGATGAGCAGGTCTTCCTTTTCGTAGACCAGGTTCTGCCGTTTGTACTCGCTCATCTCGTAATCGGTCGTGAGCTGGATTGCATAGGTTGGGCAGGCCTCTTCGCAGTATCCGCAGAAGATGCAGCGCGAGAAGTTGATCCGGAAGAATTCCGGGTACCGCCTGCCGTGCTCGTCCTGCGTTGCCTGGAGGGAGATGCAGTCGACGGGGCAGGCCACTGCGCAAAGATAGCAAGCCACGCAGCGCTCCTCTCCATCGGGATCGCGCGAGAGGATGATGCGCCCGCGCCACCGGGGAGGGATGTAGGGCTTCTCCTCAGGGGACAGGATCGTCGCCCGTTTGCGGAACATTGTCATGAAGACCGTCCAGATTGTTTTAAGAATACTGTACATAGAAACCTTCTTTGACAGGATAACAGGATAAAATCCGATAAAATCTATTTCAAAGCTCTAAGCTTACGTTTGATCTCGACTTTATCTTCTCCGAAATTAATGAGCAGCCCGACAGGTTTCCCAGTTGCAACAAGGTAATTAACCAATTGAACTTCGTGAACCTTTGCAAGCTGCTTAATGGCCTTCAGTTCCAGAATTATCGTATCATTGACAATCAGGTCTGCTACGAATTCACCGACGAGTTCGCCGTCATAACGTACGTGTATGGCTTTTTGCGCCTCGACCATCAGTCCGCTCTTACGGAATTCGAGGATCAAGCATTTTTCGTAAACGCTTTCGAGGAAACCTGCGCCCATCGTGTTGTAAACACGGTACGTGCAGGCAATTATTTTCTCAGTCAGTTCTTTATGTTCCAATTTTACTCCAGCCAAATACTTTGATTTTATCCTGTCAATCCTGTTATCCTGTCAAAGGTTTGTCAAGTTTTTATCAAAATAATAAATCCTGTAACGATCAAGTTCGCCAGCGACAAGGGCAACATCACTTTCCACCCGAACGACATCAACTGGTCATACCGCGGCCGGGGAAGCGACGCCCGGAGCAGAATGAAGAAACAGATGAACGCAAACGTCTTGATCAGGAACCAGGCCAGCGGCGGCAGCACGGGGCCCAGCCATCCGCCGAAAAACAATGTAACAGTCAGCGCTGAGATGAGCGTGATGCCGAGATATTCTCCGACAAAGAACATGCCGAACTTCATGCCCGAGTACTCAGAGTGGTACCCGGCGACAAGTTCGCTCTCCGCCTCGGGGAGATCGAAAGGCAGGCGATGGGTCTCCGCAATGCCGGCGATGAAGAAGACTACGAAGCCGACGAACTGCGGTATCACGAACCAGAGGCCGCGCTGCGCCTCGACGATCTCCCGCAAATTAAAGGAGCC
>DAIDTZ010000255.1 GCA_027456925.1 Nitrospirota bacterium | reverse complement strand
GTTCGAATTTTAAAGGGCTTGGACCGGGATATGTCCGAATCGCGGTCAGGTCGCGCAGGGAGAATTCATTTCTTATGCAGGAGCTTGGGAAGATATGCCGGTTATCGTGATCACAGGCTAAACTTGATAACGCTGCGCATTGGCGGAGTTATCTCTGGGCAGTTAATGGGGAGGAATGAAATGTACATCGCATCATGGAGCGGCGGGAAAGACAGCTGTCTGGCCAGCTATCTCGCGATCAAAAAAGGAATGAAAGTTTCGCACCTTGTGCACTTTGACCGGCCGAACAATCTACACGGAGTTGATCCGAAGATGATCCGGCTCCAGGCGGAGCTGACCGGCATTCCGATGACCCAGCGGAGAGTCGCCTCGGAGGATTTTGAACGCGAGTTCAAAAAGACGATTGGTGCGCTCGCAGCGGAAGGTGCGCAGGGAATGATCTTCGGCGATATCTATCTTGAACCGCATAAAGAATGGGTTGACCGTGTATGCGGCGAACTCGGCATCGAGCCCAGTGAGCCGCTCTGGGGCATGAAGACGGAAAACATCATCGAGGATTTTCTGAACCATGGATTTGAGACGATCGTGGCAAGCGGCAACCAGGACCTGATTGACAAGAAGTTCATCGGCCGCAGAATGGACAGAGAATTCATCGACTATCTCAAGTCAAAAAAACTGGACGTCTGCGGAGAGAGCGGGGAATTTCACACCTTTGTGACGAGCGGGCCTCTTTTCCGCGGCAGGATCGAGATCAAAGCATCGGAGGTAACGAGCAGGGACGGGTTCTGGTTCCTCAATGTCCGGGACTACGCTGTGATCAGGCAATAGAAAGGCAACGACTTCATTGATTGCTAAACCACTCATGATACAGGGCACCGGCTCGGGCGTTGGCAAAAGCCTCATCGTCGCCGGTCTCTGCAGGATCTTTCGGGACCAGGGCATCAACGTGGCTCCTTTCAAAGCGCAGAATATGGCTTTGAACTCTTTCATCACGAAAGAGGGCGGCGAGATCGGACGGGCCCAGGCATACCAGGCCGAGGCAGCCCGGGTCGAGCCGTCCGTTGATATGAACCCGGTGCTCCTCAAAGCAACAGGCGAGGCGGGCTGCCAGGTGATCCTGAACGGCAAAGTCCACGCGGAAATGGGAGCGCGGGAGTACTATGCATTCAAGCAACATGCATGGCAAGCGGTTACAGAGGCCTACGAAAGATTGTCCAAACTGCATGAGGTGATCATTATCGAAGGAGCCGGAAGCCCGGCGGAGATCAACCTGAGCAATGACGAGGTCGTGAACATGAGCGTTGCCCGGCATGTCCAGGCGCCGGTGATCCTCGTCGGCGACATCGACAAGGGCGGCGTGTTCGCGTCCCTGTACGGGACCATCGCTTTGCTGGACCGTGATGCCGATTATATCAAGGCCTTTATCATCAATAAATTCCGGGGAGACCTCACGATACTGCAGCCGGGGCTCGAAATGATCCGCGAGAAGACAAACAGGCCGGTCCTCGGGGTCATTCCTTTTCGCGGCGATCTCGGGCTGCACGAAGAGGACGGGATTCCCCTGGAACGGCTCTGGTGGTCCAACAACGGAAAGTTCCTCGGGCCGAAGCTCAAGATCGTCGTGGTGCGGCTGAGGTACATCTCGAATTTCACGGACTTCGATCCTTTTCTATACGAGCCGGATACGGAGCTCATTTATTCCCTGAGCGACGCTGATATCGAACACGCCGACCTCGTCATCATCCCGGGCTCAAAAAACACCGTGCAGGACCTGCTTTTCTTACGGGAATCGGGAATCGAAGGAAGTATCAAAAGGGCCGCGGCAAAGGGCATCCCGGTCGTCGGCGTGTGCGGCGGATATCAGATGCTCGGGAGAAAACTCTTTGATCCTCACGGCATTGAAAGTGCGCATCGTGAAGTCGACGGCTTGGAGCTTCTTGACATAGAAACAGTACTGGAAAAAACAAAAGTGACTGCGCAGGTTGAAGCCGCAGCAGTTCAGGGTTCAAAGTTCGGAGCTCAAAGTTCAGAAGGCAAGAGCAATAAAACCCTGAAGGGCTATGAGATCCACATGGGCAGGACAACGGGCGATGTCGGATTGTTTACATTACGAAGAACTTCATCTGATTTGGAATCCGGAACATTGAACGTTGAACTGGTCTCGGACGGTTCTGCCAAAGAGAACGTCTGGGGGACCTATATTCACGGGATATTCGACAACGATCTTTTCAGGAGAAGTCTCATCAATTCTCTTAGGACCAAACGGGGATTAGCCGTGACGGTTGAAGTTGTTGACTTTGAAAAAGCGCGGGACCAAGCCCTCGACCGATGGGCAGGCCTTCTGCGTGAAAGCCTCGACATGAGATACATCGGGGGCCTGGTATCAGGAAAGGGGGGATGAATCAAATACATCGGCAGGGCAAGTAATGAAAGGCCAGATTAAGCAAAAAATAAAAGGGAATGATGAAGCGGAAGGGGGTGCGAATCCCCAGCTGTCGCGCAACTGTGATGGAAACGAACGCCGTGAACGCCACTGGAAAGACTCCGAACTGTTTGATTGGTTTGGACCGATATTCCGGGAAGGCCGGTAAGTAGGAAGTCCTAAGCCAGGAGACCTCTCATTCCCGAAAACCTCGAATGAAGGAGAAAAGATATGGTTAGAAAAATAGCAACAGTTGCAGCGCTATGGGCAGGAGCATTATTAATCTGCGTCATTGCCCCTGCTTACGCCGATGTACAAATGAGTGAAGTGGTCGTAACAGCGACAAAGACGGAACGGAAACAGCAGGATGTCACCCAGTCGGTCACGGTAATCAAAGGAGACGACCTGGTGAAATCAGGAGCAACCAGCGTGGCTGAGGCCATCAACACGACAGCCGGAGCACTGGTGACCGATCAGGGGCCTATCGGATCGCTCCAGGCAGTTATGCTGCGGGGGGCGCCTTACGCCCAGGTGCTGGTGCTTTTGGACGGCAAACGGCTCAATTCAGCGGCTGCCGGCGGATACGATCTGTCCGAGCTTCCTATCCCGCTCGATGCAATCGATCGGATTGAGATCGTTCGCGGACCTGCCTCTGCCCTGTACGGGGCTGATGCCGTTGGCGGCGTGGTGAACATTATCACGAAAAAACCAGCTGCACCCATGACAACCCTGACCGCTATCGACGGTGCTCGATCCAATTCAGACTCGCTCTTTCACTCCGGCAGGGACGGCAATACCTACTATTCGCTCTCAGTCGGGAAGGAGCATTCCAGCGGGTACCACCATCTGAACAATAACGCCGATCAAACAACTGCCGGCATTAAACTCGGCTATGATTTCAGTTCGACCTCTTCGATCGAGGCGAGCACGGATTATATAACAAAGAACATCGGCGTACCGGGCTCCGTGACATATTCAACCCCTTTTACGCGCCAGAAAAATAGCGAAACCATTACCGGGTTGCAGTACAAGACAAGGTTGACTAAAACACTTGATTTCAGTGTACGAGGCTATCAAAATGAGGAAAGAATTAACTATGAAGATCCTTCGTACCCAAGCAAGAGCAGAAGCATGACTGAAGGGACCGAAACACAGTTCAATTGGCTCATGAACTCATTCTCCGTTGTTACAATCGGGGGAGAGAAACGCAACGACAGCATGGTTGACAGCGGCTCAGGCACTCACGGGGATTCAGTGACTTCGGGATATATCCAGGACGAAATGAGCCTGGGCGACTCGTTCATCCTTATCCTGGGAGGCAGGAATGATACTCATTCAGTATTCGGGAGCAAATGGAGCCCGAAGGCAAGCGCCCGTTATCTCAATGTTGCACACGGCACTATTCTCCGGGCTTCCTACGGGAAGAGTTTCAGGGCGCCGACTTTGAATGATCTGTATTACAA
>DAIDTZ010000254.1 GCA_027456925.1 Nitrospirota bacterium | reverse complement strand
CGCTCGAAGAGCGCGAGATCGGTTTTGTTGATATAGCCCCGAGTCAGGAGCCCTTCCTCCATGAATCTGATGAACTCGGTCCAGTAGGGGCAGGTGGGATCGTCTACGAGCACGAGCGGCAGGGGATTGCGTTTGCCCGTTTGGACGAGGGTCAGCGTTTCCATGGCCTCGTCGAGGGTGCCGAAGCCCCCGGGAAAGAGCGCCACCGCGTCCGCTTCCTTGAGAAAGGCCACCTTGCGGTTGAAGAAGTACTTGTAGGTGATGAGCCGCGGGTTTCCTTCGAGCACCGGGTTCGGTTTCTGCTCGAAGGGCAGGCGGATGTTGACTCCAAAGGAATGCTCAGGCCCCGCGCCTTCGTTCGCGGCCTGCATGATGCCGCCCCCTCCTCCCGTAATCACCATGTAACCCGCTTCGGCAAGTTTTTGTCCGAAGAGTTTCGCCATCTCGTAGATCGGCTCGTGAGGCTCCGTGCGCGCGGAACCGAAGACCGTCACCTTTCGCACATTGCGGTAGGGGCCGAAGACCTTGGACGTGAACCGCATTTCCTTGAGCGTGGTGTTCATGAGCTTGAGGTCCGCGCTCTCATCGTCCTCCTGGCCGGCCTTGAGTGCGGCAATGATCATTTCACGGATATATTCCGGGCGATGAATGCCGTCGGCCAGCGCAATGAGATTGTCAATGGCCTCGTCCACGGGGCCGTTTTGCCTGTTGAAGTGAAGTTTCATCAATGCTGTTGATCTCCTTTGATTTCTCTTGTGCTCATGCAGATCGTTTTGCATGGCACTTGAAACTATACCTCGTGAGAGGTCGCTTGAGCAATAATAAGACTTTTTCATTCTTTTGTCGAGTGTCGAGAGGAGCAACGTTGCCGTGCCTGCTGACAGGCGAGCGGCGCTGTCTTGATTTTCGCCGCAAACTGCTATATCCTGAAACCATGCCGCGTTATGGAGGTTGATGTGATTCGACCATGCCGTCGGAACGAAGTTGATGCCCTGTTGACCATTATCAACGACGCAGCAGGTGCGTACAAGGGCCGTATTCCCGCGGACTGCTGGCACGAGCCGTACATTACCATGGACTATCTCCGGCCCGAACTCGATGCAGACGTGGTATTCTGGGGATTTGAGGAAGAGGGAACGCTTGCCGGCGTCATGGGAATCCAGCAGGTGCAGGACGTGACGCTCATCCGGCACGCCTATGTGCGCACCGCACGGCGAAGCAAGGGGATCGGAGGAAGGCTGCTCTCGCGCCTGAAAACGCTGACAACAAAACCGACGCTCGTCGGGACGTGGGCCGCAGCAGTCTGGGCAATCCGGTTTTACGAGAAACAGGGATTTCGCCTGGTCGCAGCAGCAGAGAAGGACCGGCTGCTCGGAAAATACTGGTCGATCACTGAACGGCAGATGGAAACTTCCGTCGTACTTGCAGATGATCGGTGGTTCGCCATGAGAGCGGGGGGTGCGAACCTCGGAGGTGCTCCGTGAATCCTGTCGAAAAAAAGATCAACAACAGTACCATTCGCCTTGTCTCAGCCGATCTTACGGAGCGTGATGTGGACGCTGTCGTGAACGCGGCGAACAGCCGGCTTCAGCACGGCGGCGGGGTCGCGGGCGCGATCGTGCGAAAAGGCGGCCGGATCATCCAGGATGAGAGCAACAGGATCGGCCATGTTCCCGTGGGGGGCGCCGCAATTACCACAGCCGGGAGCCTGAAGGCGCGGTACGTTATTCACGCTGTCGGGCCGATGATGGGAGAGGGCGACGAGGACGATAAATTGAAACGGGCGATCAACAGCGTCCTGACGCTTGCCACGGAAAAAAAGCTCAGGAGCATTTCGATCCCTGCCATCAGCGCCGGGATCTTTGGCTTTCCCAAGGACCGGTGCGCGACGATACTTGTCGGCGAGGCGGCATTGTTCCTGAAACGCCATCCGGAGACTTCACTTGAACTTGTGGAGTTCTGCATCTTCGACCGGGAAGCGTGGGAATTTTTCAAGCAGGAGGTTGAAAAGATCTGAGCTGCAGCCGATCCCCGGGGAGAGAGGGAAGCGCTACCCGCCCGCGGGCTTCGGCTGATCATACCTGCTGATTTTATCCCGCGATCTGTGCAGAAACGTCAAGAAGGAATCGGTTGCCCCATGAACAAGTAATCCGGTGTAAACTCCGGCTATAATGTCGCTGATGAAATGATAGTTTGTCACGATCAGCGCCAGCGCCAGCGCCGCCAGAAAAAAGAGGTAGACGGTCCTGCGGCGCGGATAATACACCCACAGGGCGGCAACGAAGACGGTCAAGACCGCCATGTGGCCGGAAGGGAACCCGGTGTAATTTCCCGTGCCGTGCAACCAGTGAAACTCACGGGCATGAGGATGGAGCAGCCAGAATCTCGTGGTAATCCTGCCGAAAGTGTACTTTAAAAGCGATTTCACCATATTTGCAAGCGGGACCGAGACGGCAATGAGCTGAAAGAACCGCGTTTGCCTATTGTAAATGCCCTTGCGGGTGAGATAAAAAAAGGCGATCCACGCTGCGCCCGTAATAAGACAAACCAGGAAAAACAGCACATCCGGGATGTCCAGGAAAAGAAGCGTCAGATGCTCATTGAAGATCCACAGCTTTTTTACGAACAGGGCGGTCCTCTCGTCCAGAACCAGGTAACTCAAGACGATGCTCAGCGCGGCAATCGGAAAGCTTGCGACGATCTTTTTTAATTTCATACGGAGGAACCCCTTAAAAGTCAGACGCTCCCCGGTTTCTGATAAATGGGCATGACCCAAGGATGTTCAGCGGCATGGAGCAGATCTTTTGGAGGTTTACTGATATCGTCCTGATATCGTCAAAGGTGCGCGTCAGAAGTGCAGGAGAAGGAAATCGGCCACAGTGACAGTGAAGGAAAACGGTGCGCGTAGTCGGATATCTCACGCGCTTCACGAAGGGGCTGGCCCCCTCGCGAGCTCCCCTAAAGCATAGGGGAATTTCTTCCCCCATACCCCCTGGTTCGATTCCTTCCCGCGGCACAAAGAACAGTTGTTGAAAGTTATGGTGCCGGCGGTCGGAATCGAACCGACATGGAGTTGCCCCCGGAGGATTTTGAGTCCTCTGCGTCTACCAGTTTCACCACGCCGGCACGAAATCAAAATTACACTAACGTCCTTTTCCTGTCAAGTAAAAAGGCTTGCATCTTCCTGTCTTGATTTGTATAATAACCATCTATGCTGACCGGGTACAACACCGACTTCAAATTCCAGGGGAAAATTTATCACGTACAGACCGAGGACGGCGGAGTCAACAGCCCCTCCATAACATCTCTCCTCTACTTCCAGGGCGCAATCCTCGCTTCACGCAAGACGAGTTACTCCGATATCCTCAAGGCGGACTGCCTCGATGAAGTCGTGCGTGAGTTGATGATGGAGCAGCATAAGCAGATGATCCGCGACCTCATGCAGGGCAAGCTGGACCTCAACAACGCCCCCCATGAGTCGACGTACACGCCGGCGCCTCCGAAGGCCGCAGCAACGCCGCAGGTAGAGCAGGCCCCCAAACCTGCCCCGGCAAAAGAAGCTCCCGCTCCGAAGCCGGCGCCTGCGGCGGCCGGGGAAGAGGCGAAGGAAGAGAGCCTCGACGATATCATACTCAACTTTCTTGCCCAGGAACAGAAAGGGCGGAATGAAAAGTAACAAAGGAATATCCGCTTAAGAACGCGCCCGCATGAGGACATCGCAGAAAGCGGACCGATTGCCGGCGTTTTTTGATTCGTGAGCATTCGTATTCGCTCGCTGTCGATATACATAATATAAACGGGAGGATTGCTGCATGGCGGTTACTGAAGACCAATTGAAAGCGCTGAAGGACAAAGCCAGGAGGGTCAGGATCGACATCCTGAAAATGTTGACCGACTGCGGTTCGGGCCATACGGGCGGCAGCCTGTCCTCCGCCGATATCGCGACGGCGCTCTATTTCTACAAGATGAAGTACGACGCAAAGAAGCCGAACTGGAAGGGACGCGACCACTTCATTCTCTCGAAAGGTCATGCCGCGCCGCTCCTGTACACGGTGCTCGCCCATGCCGGGTTCATCGAGCATGCCGAACTCTGCACGCTCCGCAAACTGGGCTCGCGGCTTCAGGGCCACCCCGACAGCAAGTATCTTCCAGGCGTCGAGATCTCAACCGGTTCGCTCGGCCAGGGCCTGTCCGTGGCCAACGGCATTGCGCTCGGGCACAAGCTCGACAAAACGACGAACCGCGTGTACGCCCTTTTGGGCGACGGCGAACTGCAGGAAGGGCAGGTCTGGGAAGCGGCCATCACCGCGGCCCACTACAAGCTTGACAACCTCTGCGCGTTCGTGGACAACAACGGGCTCCAGATCGACGGCCCGATCGCCAAGGTGATGGGCGTTGAACCGATCACGGACAAGTGGCGCGCCTTCGGCTGGGAAGTGCTGGACATCGACGGCCATGATATGGCGAAGATCGTTGCCGCGCTCGACCGGGCCGAGACCGTGAAGGGCAAACCGACCATGATCGTCTGCCGCACGGTCAAGGGCAAAGGCTCGAAGGTCTTCGAAGGCAAGGTGGAATTCCACGGAACTACGCCGTCGAAGGACGAACTCGAGATCGCATTGAAGGAATTGTCGGAAGAAACAGTGTGTAAATAACGGACGCGGAGATGCGGAGACACGGAGACGCGGGGATTAAAGCATGAGGCCTTTTCCCCCTGTCGCCCCGTCGCCGCGTCACCCTGTCGGCACTTTATTGGGGGTTAACGTGAGTCAGGCACAGCAAAAGGTTGCGACACGAGATGCATACGGGGATGCGCTGGTCAGCCTCGGGAAAAAACGGAACGATGTGGTGGTGCTCGACGCGGATTTATCGGGCTCGACCAAAACGGGAAAATTCGCCAAGGCCTTCCCCGAGCGGTTTTTCAACATCGGTATTGCCGAGCAGGACATGATCGGCACGGCCGCCGGGCTCTCCATTGCCGGGAAGCTGCCTTTTGCGAGCACTTTCGCGGTGTTTGCCACGGGCAGGGCCTGGGAGCAGGTGAGGCAGTCCGTCTGCTACCCGAACCTGAACGTGAAGATCGTCGCGAGCCATGCGGGGATCACCGTGGGCGAGGACGGCGGCTCCCACCAGTCCGTCGAAGACATTGCCCTGATGCGCGTGCTCCCCAACATGACCGTGATCGTTCCTGCCGACGGGCCCGAGACGCTGCAGGCGATCGAGGCGGTGGCGGAGTACAAAGGACCCTGCTACGTACGCGTGGGCAGGAATAAAGTGCCGACCCTCTTCGGCGAGGATTATAAATTCAAGATCGGCAAGGCCCACGTATTCAACGAGGGCAGGGACGCGGCGATCATTGCCGCGGGCCTCATGGTCGCCGAAGCGATCAAAGCGCGCGATATCCTTAAAAACGAGGGGATCGATGCCGGCGTGATCAACATGTCCACGATCAAGCCGATCGACGCCGATGCCGTGATCGCAGCCGCCAAACGGTGCGGCGCAATCGTGACCGCGGAAGAGCATTCGATCATCGGCGGCCTGGGCGGCGCCGTGGCGGAAGTGCTGGCGGAGTCCTCACCCGTTCCGATGGTGCGGATCGGCGTCAAGGATACCTTCGGGACCTCCGGCGACCAGGAAGGCCTCCTGAAGCACTACGGCATGTCGGCTCAGGATATCGCCGCAGCGGTCAAGGAAGTGATGAGGAAAAAGAGCAAGTAGCAAGGTTCCCTGCCCCTTGCTGCTTGACCCTTGGTTTTAAGGAATGATCCAGCTTTATCGGGTGACCAAATATTACGAAGGCGTTCCCGCCCTGCGCGATGTGAGTTTCATCGTGGACAAGGGCGAGTTTGTGTTCGTTACCGGCCCCAGCGGCGCCGGCAAGACCACGCTGCTCAAGGTCCTTTTCTGCGCTGAACAGGCGGACGAGGGCCAGATCGTCATGCAGGGCATCAATACCTTCCGGCTTAAGTCGTCCACCATTCCTTACCTCCGGCGGAACATGGGGTTCGTGTTCCAGGACTACAAACTCCTTTCCCACAAGACGGTTTTCGAAAATATTGCTCTTGCGCTCAAGGTGGTGGGTACGCCCTATGGTG
>DAIDTZ010000253.1 GCA_027456925.1 Nitrospirota bacterium | reverse complement strand
TTCTGGTTGACCGTAGTGATAAAAGCGCTGATTGAGCTGTTAATGCCGTCAAGTGCGCTCGACTGCGCTGTAGTCGTCGGTACAACGGTGCTCGTAATGATGGCGCCGGAAGTCCCGATGGTTGTCGTCGACGTGCTGGAGACATCCACGGTGCCGCCGCTTACTGTCAACGTGGAATTCTGGGTTACCGTGCCGCTCGATATTATGATGGACCCCGTAGCCGGATCGACGGTGGTCATATTAATCACACCATCGACCCCGCTTCCGTTGGCGTTAAACGGGGTGGATATCAAGCTGAAATTAGCGGTGTCGACACCGGCCTGCTGCAGCCAACCCTCAGCGACATTCTGCACTACAGTACTTATCACCTTGACCTCCGTTGGCGTGGGAGGTGGATTTGTTGCCGGGTTGCTGAATGCGGTGTCTACAGAAGTGCCCTGCACTTGGTACCAGGTGCGGATGATCATATCCGTTAGTGGCGTGATGTTAATGGTGGTTGTTGCATTAGCGTCTGCACTGATACTGTAATAGGTGGCAGTGGAAGACGATGCGACCTTAAGCATGAACGGGGGGGTAAACCCGGTTGTGTCGATGGTAAAAGAACCGTTCGCGCCGGTGGTCCCGCTTGCCGTCTTTCCGGTTTTGTCCACCAAACTCACCGCAGCATTGGCAATAGGATTGCCCGTTGCGGCCGTGCCGCTTAACTTCATGCTGCTTGGACTGCTATTGTTAGTGCTACTGCCGCCTCCTCCGCCCCCGGAACAGGCTGAAAGCAACGCAACAGAAAAAAAGACGCCTAGCGCAACTTTTAAACTTTTCATTTCAATACCTCCTATGGTTAGGTTAGGAAATTAGCATGTTCTGCAACTTATTGCAAGTGAATATTCACCTGATTGTATGAGGGCAGGGGTTAAACGCTTCCGAATGAAGACCACAATTTTTGATTTTGCATCTGCTGTGAACTACAAATGCATACGTCACCGGGGTCAGCTCGGGGAAAAGACCAGGGGAACTTTGGGGAAGTCAGGACGTTCGGATTTCGGTGTTCGGAAGGGAGGACCGGAAGATTGAGAAAAAAAGGGGTCATCTCTTCTGAGGGATGACCCCGTCGCATATGACACCCGCCTGTTTGGCCCTATTTCAGGCTCTTTGCAATGGCCCTGTCAATTGACCATTTCCCGCCGCCCCTGATAATAAGCGCAATCCCGATTGCAATCACGAGAAGATGGTATTCATAGCCCTCGCCCTTCTGGTTTCCAAACCAGTTCATAAAGATCCCGTTCTGCCAATGCAGCATATACACGGCAACGGCCATGTTCACGGCGATTCCGAACGCTGCGACCCTGGTCAGCAGCCCCGTAATCAAGCCTGCCCAGCCGATGCCTTCTGCCATGATCGCCAGAAACGCGAATACCGTCGGAATGCCCAGTTTGCTGGTAAAAAATCCGAGCGTCCCGTTGAAGCCGTATCCTCCGTACATGGTCGTGAGTTTCTGCATGCCGTGAAAGAAAAACACGTACCCAAGGACAACCCTCAACACCAGCAGCGCAACATCATCGTTTGTTTGAAACAGCTTTTTTAACATGACTTCCTCCTTTTTTAAAAATCCTATAACGGCATCGACATTTCCGGCCACCGGTTGAGGTTCCTCATCGAGGAGTACCCTCCTCTTCCTCCGCCAGTCCCAGTTTTCGGCACAACTGCCCAAGCTTGTCCTGCTCTGCCTTGGTCAGGACATTCATCGATTCGACGATCTTTCCCGCGTGGCGGGGGAAAATGCCGCTGATCAGTTTTTGCCCTGCCGGAGTCAGCGTGACCGCATAATAACGCCGGTCCCCTTCTTTCCGCTCGCGCTTCACCAGGCCCCTCTTCTCCAGATTATCGATGACCATCGTGATATTGCCGGTGCTTTTGAGTATTTTCCTTGCCAACTCGGCCTGGCTCAAGGGACCGAGGTGATAGATTGCTTCCAGCACGCCGAACTGGCTGACCGTCAGCCCCGCTTCTCCCAGATGCTGGTGGACTCGTGTTGAAATCGCTTCCGACGCCCGTGTCAGCTTGACAAAGGCATTGAGCGCCTTGACTTCTTCTTTCGTGCCTCTGTAGTGAGCGCTCTTCATGAAACCTGCCTGACTCAATAAATACTAAACTATTTAACGTTAAGCTAACTATAGCTCGGAATCAATGGGGTGTCAAGAAAGAGAAGATGTTCCGGACCGTTGCTTCGGGGAAGAAAGGGTTTTGAGCAGAAATGACGGAGGTAACGAAAGGGATAAACCTGCTCGGTTCTACGTTCATACGATGATATACTCCTCCGAGGCTGTCAATGATATTTACTGTAACCCGTTGTTCCTCTGTAGAGCAACTCAGAGCTCCAGAATTCTCAGGGCTTCCATCGCCTTTTTCCTGATCGTGGCAGGCGCATCAAGTTCTACAAGAAGCGTTTCGTGATCGAGAACGGAGATCAGAATATCGGCAAAAACTCCTCCGCATGCACATGTCCCCGCCCCTTTGGCAGTATAGGGAACGATTTTCCGTATTCCGCAGCGGTCGCAGGCGAGCACGCTCTTGCTTCCCGACCATTTGCCCCGTTTTGCAAGGGGTTTCCCGTCGAGCTCAACGATATCCATGGCGAAATCGATGACCGGCGCGTTGCTGATGGCAGTTCCGATACCATAGCCGTGCGCCACGGGATTGAGCGCCGGGATGTCTTCTTCGGAAATCCCCCCGCTTACGAAAAATTTCACGTGATCGAAGCCGCGCAGATCCAGCTCCCATCGCGCTTCTTCGAGAATGCGGTAAAAGTCGCCGCGACGCGAAGTCGGCGTGTCGAACCGCACGGCGTACAGCCGTTCGCCGAGCGCCTGGGCCACGTTCAATACCTCGAATTTTTCGTCCTGGAACGTGTCGATGAGGGCTACCCGCTTCAACTTCGGATCAAGCACCTCGTCATAGGCCTTGAGCGCTTCAACGGTGGAGCCCATGCACAGGACCAGGGAGTGCGGCATGGTGCCCATGGGGTCTTCGCCGATAACCTCTCCGGATTTGACCACGGCAACGCCGTCACACCCGCCCACAAAGGCGTTCCGCTCTATCATGGGCGCCAGAATGGGATGCATCCTGCGCGCGCCGAAGCTCATCACCAGCCGCTCGCCGGCCAGTTTTTTCATTCGTGCTGCCTGCGTCGATATTCCCGACGCCTGGCACAGAAGCCCGAGGATGGCCGTTTCGTATACGATAAAGTCCTGGTATCTGCCCTCGATCTCCATTACCGGTTCATAAGGATAAAAAACCGAGCCCTCGCGCATGGCCCTGACCTTGATCTTCAAGCGCTGCATCAGCTCCAGGGCCTCTCCCACGCCCGTTAAGAGGGCCCAGGGCCATTTCTCCGGCAGGCTCTTGGCGATAAACTCCGCCCTGACCATGGGGTTGACGTTTCTCGCCTTCAATATCGCGAGCGCCCGCTCAAAATAGACGTCGGTGATCTTGCCTTCGAGTATCTCCCTGGGATCTGCGGTGAGAAACATGGACCCTCCCTCGATTTCGGATTGACGATTGTGGATTGCCGATTGAAGAGCGATTCTTCAAGCTTCTTTATTCGTAGTCCGCAATCCGAAATCCGCAATAGCTACGCGGCCTTCCAGCCTGTTCCTTCCGTCCCTGATTTTACGATTGTCACTCCCAACACATTTTTCATGATCCGGAGCGCCGCCTCGTGATCTTCCCGGGAAAGTCCGGCAATGCCGTCCTCTATTACCGTAACGGCATAGTCACGGAGCACGGCGTCGGATGCCGTGAACAGGATGCAGATATGCGTTACATCACCCGTAAGCCTGAGGGAATCGACGCCGAGCCATTTCAGAGTTTCTTCGAGCTCCGTGGCATAAAAGCCTGAATAGGTCGTCTTTCGGATGACCGTGTCGTCTTTAGCCGGCTTCAATTCCTCTATGATCTCGGCCCCTTTCGTGCCCTTGACAGCATGAGCAGGCCAGCCGAACTTGCTGAATTCCTTATCACCGGGCTGGTGAGCATCGCAGACAAATATCACGGGACTGCCTGATGCACGGGCCTTTTCGATCTCTCTTTTAACGACCGGAATGATCTTTCTGGCATCCGGCACCTCCAGCGGCGCACCGGGAAGCACAAAATCGTTCAACAGGTCTATGACCAGCAGGGCCTCTTTTTTCATGACCCTTCTCCTCCTGCACCTCTCTTTACAATTATATCAATATGCTGTATCTTTTGGTGATACCGGCGTTCCGGGAAGCGGGTTGGAAAACATGATTGATGAAATTGAAGAAATAGTATTTGATGAAATCGCCATCGCGGACACGGTCCGGGAACTGGGAGAGCGGATATCTCGTGATTATGAGGGGAAAGAACTGGTCCTGATCTGCATCCTGAAAGGCGCCGCCATCTTCACTACGGACCTCGCCCGCTCCATCTCCTCCCCGGCAACGCTCGAATTCATCCAGGCATCGAGCTACGGCTTGACGACGAGTTCGAGCGGGAACGTCATCATCAAAAAAGACACGGAGACGGATCTTCAGGACAAGCATGTGCTGCTTGTTGACACCATCATCGACACGGGAAAGACGATGGAATGTTTGTTCAAGCTGTTATCCGCACGACGTCCTGCAAGCCTGAACGTCGTTGTTCTGCTCGACAAATCCTGCAAACGTCAGGTCGAAGTTCCCATCGCTTACAAAGGATATGACCTTCCGGACAAGTTCGTGGTGGGGTACGGATTGGACTACGGAGAGCATTACAGGAATCTGCCCTATATCGCGGCGCTCAAAGCGGATGGGTGACGGAGCACTGCTCTTCTCCGTAAAAATCATCCTAAAAACGGCATTTGACACTGATAAAAGCGGACAAAAACCTGATAACAGCGGATTTTCCTTTGATAATCAGTTCACACAAAAAGCGAAGGCTTTGGTTCAGGATTTATCCGCCTCTATCATATGTTAATCCGATTCTTCAGTGTCCAACTGCTCTTTTTAGGATCCTCCGCCTAACATCCCGGTTGATCTTTCAGCCTTTGGTACGACGCCAAATTCGGGGAAATAATCTCGGGACCCTCCCCATATACTCTTTGTAGGGTTCGCCGAATATCGCAAGAAACCGACGTTCTTCAATAAGCGCGCCAAAGAGGAAATAGAAGTCGGCAAGGACCGAGATCACGAGGCTGTTTACGGTAACGCGGGGATTGAACGTAAAGATGATGATCCCGGCCAGATACATGGGGTGCCTGACAATACCGTAGACGCCCGTCGTGACCAGTTCCTTCTGCGTCAGTCCCTCGATGTTCCCCAACCTTTCCCCGCGGGTCAGATACCTCCATACTTGTTCCCCCCCCATGAACTCTCCGGTGTTGAGGTGCTCGAAGGAGAGCGAACCAAAAACGACTCCCGCCAACTGGATGATATGCATGGGCCATTGCAGCCAAACCGGCGCAAACCACAGCTGTTGGTCCGGCGCCCGGTGAATAAGATACAACGCGATCCCCGCGGTGACGAAACTTATGATATTGTAAAGCGCACGATAGTACACCTGCATGAACGTATCGCCGAAAAGGCGTCTGCACGCATGCTTGAACCTTTTTGAGATCGTGACGCTGTGGATAAGGACAAAGATGAGGAATATGAGGATGACTTGCATCATAATAAATCAGGGTGCGGGGCCGGGGGCAAGGGTCAGGGTTTCGCCGCTGGTATTTCCGACCATGCTCTCCTCTGCACCTTGAACAGTGCTCTAGTCCCCCGTTAACAGCGAGGCCGCGGCCTGCTGGATCTCGTCCATACGGTCATAGGCCGCAATGCGTACATCGGCGTCGACGAAACGGTCCAGCAAATAAGGGCTGTCGAAGGAAATAAGAATGGATTTTCCGTTCGCCTGTTGTGTGTTCCGCAGAAGTTTGATTGCCGTATTACGGAGCTTGTCCGTAAGCCCCGAGCGTCCTTTGGATGCGGAGATCCTGGAGAAAACAGCCAGGACCGAAAATTCCGCCGCAAGAATACTGTCCAACGCCAGAGACTCGGGCATATCGGAACCCGGCGTCAGGATCAGGAATGACAGGTTGCTGAATTGCTGGCGCATGGCATGGATGAACGCATTCCCGGACTCGGTATTGTTGTCATCGTCGAGAATAAAGCACGCCACCCCCGCCTTTGCCGGGAGCGGAATAATTTTTTTCCCGCCCGGAAGGATGCGGAGCGCCTTGCGGCTGAGCTCCCGTGCGATGGTCGCGTGTTTTCCGTAATCGACCGCGGCAACAGGCGGGGCCTTGTCGAACAGTCCCAGCTTAGTCTTCGCGGCCATGATCCTGTCCACGGATTCGTCGATGTGCTGCCGCGTGAGACGGCCCTGCTCCACGGCGGAGACGACTGCTGCAATCGTCAACCGGGCGTCACTCGGGTGGAGCAGGATGTCCATCCCCGCCTCCGCTGCCCTTACAGCGATTTCTTCCTGGGAATAGGCCCCGGCAAGCGCGCCCATATCGAGGGCATCGGAGACGATCAACCCGTTGAACTCCATGCCCTCGCGCAGCAAAGCCGTAACCGTTTTCTTCGAGAAGGTCGTCGGTTTTTCCGGGTCCAGGGCTGGCACGAGCAGGTGCGCCACCATGACCATCTCCACGCCGTCCTTCACTGCTTCGCGGAAAGGCGGGAGCTCTATGCGGTTCAACCGCTGCCGGTCCGCGCGAATCACCGGAAGAACGGAGTGAGAATCCTGGTCCGTGTCTCCATGCCCCGGGAAATGCTTTGCGCAGGCCAGGAGAGCGAGCCTGCCCCTTCCCGGCGGTTTCTGCAGACGCCTGATGTACCGCGAGCCGAACCATTCAACCACGCCCGGTTCGTCGCCGAAAGCCCGGGTGCAGATAATGGGGTTGTCCGGGTTGTTGTTCACATCAACGACGGGAGAGAAGACGGCATGGATGCCTGCGGCGCGCGTTTCGATGCGCACGGCGTCCAGCATCCGGTCGAGGAGCTCGCCATCACTCTTGGACCGCCGGTTGACGGCCGATGCCACTGCGCGCTGGCTCGGGAACCGCGTCCCGCCTGCAAGCTGCTGTCCGAGGCCGCGCTCCACGTCGGCCGCGATCAAAAGAGGTATCTCCGCAGCGGCCTGCAGTTCCTGGAGCCGTTTCGGCGTATTCGCAACCGATCCGCCGAACAAAATGAATCCGCCGATCCCTTCCTGAACAAGCGCCTGCGCCTGTAGGACGTACCGCGGGTCCTCAAGCAGGTCTCCATCGAGCCGCGGCATCACCATTTGAGCAACAGCCTGTTTGAGAGACAGATTGAGCATGGCGCCTATTTTCGCTTTTTCGTTGCGCCATTGCAAGCATTTTTTGGCGTTTTTCTTTTCCCTCTTCACTCTTTTTCCCGACCATGGTATACTGGGCCGCTTTTAGAGAAGCTTATCCCCTATTCCGGAGCTGGTTGTGGAACCGATCACATTCGAAGGCAATACCTACAAAACAAAACTGCGGCGAATATCCTTCCTGTCCCGCGTCAGTCCCTCTCTTCCGTTTTACCTGCGCCTCGTATCGCTCGTCATCAAGGCAAGCAGAAAGGCAAAGAACGGGCAATACGATACAAAACAGTGGTGCGGAAGCAGCCTTACCACGCTCCACGCTCTTGAGCAAGCCGGCGTATCCATCGAGGTCATTGGTTTCGACCATATCCGCTCACTTGACGGCCCTGCGGTGTTCGTAGGCAACCACATGAGCACCCTGGAGACCTT
>DAIDTZ010000252.1 GCA_027456925.1 Nitrospirota bacterium | reverse complement strand
ATGGTGCCGAAGGGGGGACTCGAACCCCCATGGGTTGCCCCACACGCCCCTCAAACGTGCGTGTCTACCAATTCCACCACTTCGGCACTTGTGAAAATCTACTTCTTCAACGCCGGCTGCTTTGCCGAGACGTAGGTGAGCCATCCTTCGTGTTTGCTGTCGCGACCGTGAACGATCTCGAAGAACGCGGTCTGCAGCTGCTTGGTCACGGGTCCCGGTTTGCCCCTGCCGATGACCCGGTTGTCCACTTCCCGGATGGGCGTGATCTCGGCGGCCGTGCCGGAAAAGAACGCCTCATCGGCAATATACAATTCGTCGCGGGTGAACCGCTCTTCCACGACCCGCATCCCGTGTTCAGCGGCGAGCTGCATGATCGTTTCCCGCGTGATGCCTTCCAGGATCGAGGTGAGCGGCGGGGTCTTGATCACACCCTTGCGCACCATAAAAATATTTTCGCCGCTGCCTTCCGCCACGTAACCGTCGGTATCGAGCAGCACGGCCTCGTCATATCCGTCCTTCAACGCCTCGCGCTTTGCAAGCAGCGAGTTTGCGTAGTTCGCCGTTGTCTTTGAGCGGACCATGGTCGCATTCACATGAGGGCGGCTGTATGAGGATATTTTCACGCGGATGCCGTTCTGCATCCCCTCTTCACCCAGGTAGCTGCCCCAGGGCCAGACCGCGATCGATACCTCTATCGGATTTTCCTTGGGAAAGACACCCATGGCCCCGTACCCGATATATGCCAGCGGTCTGATGTAGCAGGCATCGATCTTGTTCCTGCGGATCGTTTCGAGGACGCCTTCGGTCACGGCCTCGCGGGTGAAGGGCATCTCCATCTGCAGGATATGGGCCGAGTCGAAAAAGCGGTCAACGTGCTCGCGCAAACGGAACACCGCGGGCCCGCCGTCGGTCTTGTAACAGCGGATGCCCTCGAAAACCCCGGTCCCGTAATGGAGCGAGTGCGTCAGAACATGCACCTTTGCATCGTCCCATTTGACGAGGGAACCGTTCATCCATATCGTTTCCGTGGCCTGAAGCATAGGCGTAATTTATAACAGCCTGGGTCTGAATTGTCAATCGTTTTTTTACTTCTAAGGTTCCCGGCGTGCGAAAAAGCGCTTGTATTCACCGATGAAACCTATGGCGGCAGCAACGTTATCATCAGGCATTTGAAGCCAATAGCGGCAATTTCTGCTTGCGCCGTGCTGGAATTGGAATGCCTTTTGCCGGTCATTCCCCACAAAAAACCCCCTCCCGTTCGGGGAGAGGGCATCTGCATAAGGAGGATGAACGTTCCTGTTCTTCGGTTGTTTCCATTGCGATACGGCCGCAGAAAGTCCGTACGCGCGGGCCTTAGGCGGACTTAAATGATCCCCCGTTGCCGCGCCTTGATAATAGCATCGTTTCTGTCTTTTGCCTGGAGTTTTTCGTAGATATTCTTGATATGAGTGTGAACGGTGTGGGTGCTGATGTTCAGCCGTTCGCCGATCTCCTTATACGTCAGCCCCTCCTCCACGCGCTTGACGACCTCTTTTTCCCGCTGGGTCAGCAGATACTGCTCGCTGAGGGCGTCGTCCTGGAATTCGTGGATGATCTTTCTGGCTATTTTCGGGCTCATGGGGGCCCCGCCCTTATAGAGAGAATGAATGGATTCTATGACTTCCCGCGGACTGCTGCCCTTCAGAATATACCCTGATGCGCCCGCCTTGATGGCGGAAAAAACCATTTCCCGGTCTTCAAAGACCGTGTGGGCCATGATCTCAAGGGACGGCATTTCTTCCTTCGCTTTTTTTATCAGCTCCACGCCGGACATGCCGGGCAGGCCGAGGTCGGTCAGCATTACCTCGGGCTTGGCGCTTTTGAGACCCTTGAGCGCTTCTTCAGCGGACCGGAAGGAACCGGCAACGGACAACCCCTCCTCGCCGTTGAGAAGCAGCGTAAGATTTTCAAGCAGGAGGGGATCATCTTCAATAATGACAAGTCTCATGGTCACACCTTAACACAAATCCTGTTATTATTCCATACCCCGCACGGGGTATTTTACGGGTAGAGGCAAAGACAACCTCACGGCGGTCCCCTGTTGGGAATCTACGGCCAGGCTCCCCCGGAGCCGCTCGGCCCGCCGCTGCATGTTCGACAAACCTCTGCCCCTGGTCTTTGCCCCATCGCATTTGCATCCGACACCGTCATCCTGCACCGTAAGCAAAAGCTGGTGCTCGGTTACCTGCAAGGTCACCGCGACCATACCTGCTTTCGAGTGCTTGATGACATTCGTCAGCGCCTCTTTATAGATTTTGATCAGATTGATCCAGAGAAAGCTGCCGGGCTGCTCCAGGCCGTCACAGACCGAGGTCACAACCGAAAGCGCCATATGGTGTTGATCAAGCATCTTCGCCCCCTGGTTCCGGAGCTCAGCGACCATGGTGGGCCAGCTGAGCTCCCTGCTGTCGAGGCCCTGCATAAAGCTGCGGATCTCGGTGATCCCTTCCCGGGAAAGCCGTGATATGGTGGCGAGGGTGCTCTTGATGCTTTCAACGTCCGATGCCTTCTGGCCCAATTCCGAAAGAATGCTCACGTTGGTCGTGATCCCGCCGATGCCGTCATGAAGGTCCATGAGGATCTCTTCTTTTTCCAGGAGGTGTCTTTTTTCTTCCTCGATCCGCTCCTCGTAGAGCTTCACTTTTTCCTCTTCAACGCGTTTGCGGTCCGTCACGTCGAACAGCGTTGCGATGATGGCCGGACTTCCCTCATACTCGATGACGCCGGCGGTCGTGCTCACCCACCGCAAGTCACCCTGCTTCGTCAGGACCTTGAACTCGTAATCCGCCGGTTCTTCGGCCCCGTGCATCCGGGCCCGTCCCCGCTCCCGCACCAGGTCCCGGTAATTGGGATGGACGATCTCCCAGAATTCCATGCTCAGGAATTCCTGGTGCGTGTAGCCCGTCATCCTCTGGACCGTGGTGTTGGTGTACAGCAGCCGTTCCCCGCGATGGATGACGATCCCCGCGGACGTCGTTTCGGCCAGGGTCCGGAACCGGGCCTCGCTCTCCCGGAGGGACTGCGTGGCCCGCTGCAGCTGCTGATAGTAACGCTCGCGTTCCTCCCGGGTGCGCTTCAAATCGGTGATATCGCGCATGACCGCGGCGCGAGCGATCGGTTTCCCGGTATTTTGGTTCGTCACATCGAAAATGTACATATCAACGGGGATGGCTGCGCCGGTCTTGAAGTGCTTGAGCCTGAACTCGCCCCGCCAGTCCTTGCTCAGCCGGTGCTCCCCGTGCGCAAGAAGGTCTTCCGGCAGGAAATAGTCGTTCACAATGGTTTTCTTTACATCGATCTACGGGTCAAGGCCTACCAGCCGTCGTCCGGCGCTGTTCACGAAGATGACGCTCCCGTCGATGGTGGTCATAGCGATGAAGTCCGAACTGTTCTCGACCAGCAGGGCCATCTGGGCCCGCTCCTCCTCGGCCCGCTTGCGCGCGGTAATGTCGATGAGCGTTCCGATGACCGCCGGCTTCCCGTCATATTCCGTGATCCCGCCGGTCATGAGGACCCAGCGTTCCTCGCGGTTCTTCCGCACCAGTTTGAATTCATACTGCGGAGGCACGTCGCTGTCGCCCTGCAATCGCTCCTGCGCCCGCGTCTTTACCAGGTCCACGTAGTCGGGATGAACGAGACTCATAAAATGCATGGCAAGATACTCGTCCACGGTATATCCGCCGATCACTTCCGCTGCCCGGTTTGCATACAGAAAGTTTCCACCCTGGTGAATGAAGATCGCCATCGCGGCAGTCTCCGCCAGGGTGCGGAACTTTTCCTCGCTCTCGCGCAGCGACTTGATGGCTTTTTCCACCGTGGCGTGCATCTGCGCTTTTTCAATAAGATGCCGTTCTTTCTCCAGGACCTGCATCGTTCTGTTCTGGAAAAAATCTTTCCGGGCGTACAGCTCGCGCTGATAGCTCGAGAACATGCCGATGAGGTTCGCGGCAATATAGAAGAAGTTGTCCGTCAGGAGGTCCTGGAGCGGCGTGTGATTGATCCAGATGGCGCTGACCTCGTAAATGCCGACGATGGTCCAGCATGCGATCGTCGTGTAGTAGAACCGCAGTTTGCTGAACGTGTGGGAATACATGATGACAAGCAGCAGCCCCGCAAAGTGCAGATAGTGCAGCGGCGAACTCACGATGCTGATCAGCGCGATAATCCCGGCGCCCGCTGTCAGGACGAGAAGGAAAACCGTCGGTTGCATGTACTTTTTAAAATGGGGGGAGCGGGAAAACAGGAGTACGGCGATGCAGACAGGCAGGATGACGGCATACCGGACGAACCAGGCTTCATACTTGACCTCGGGAGTGATCCAGGCATCGAGGATGCCGAAGAGCGCATAGATCAGCGCACCCAGGACAATCCCGAACCGAAGCGGGTTGAGGGATTTTTTAAAATAGTCCTCCCGGAAATCCCGTTCCAGTTCGTCCGGGAACCGCAGGCGGAGCTTGTCTATCGGTGCTACTTCCATGGTCGACCCCTTGGCCTTCCCCCCCTGGGGGCTATGTATGATGGAGAGAAAGAACTTGGTGTATTTTGCGTATTGTAGGAGAGTGCACCGGAGCAGTCAAGAGAATATTCAGGGCTTGAAAATTCTGAACCGCGGAACTTCTCCCTTTTCTTCACATGGCTGAGACCTGTTCGATAGGGGGAACCGGCGCCTTTTGATTGACACTGTGTTCATCCGGCGCTAAACTTAAGTTGTATTGACCAATCCCAGGAGGCATCTATGCAGAT
>DAIDTZ010000251.1 GCA_027456925.1 Nitrospirota bacterium | reverse complement strand
CGGCTGCCGGGCCACGAACACCAGGTCATATCCCAACGTGTGTCCGGTGAGCGCTTTCATGACGCTGCTCCGTATCCGCCGCTTCAGCCTGTTCCGGTTCACCGCATTCGCCAGCTTCTTGCTGACGGAGATACCGACCCTGAAATTCCTTGTCTCATTAGCGGCATAAAAAAGAGAAAGACCGTCGAGAGACAGTCTTTTACCTTTCATGGTGGCAACAAATTCCCTATTTTTTCGAATCCGCTCGCTTTTTTGATATGCGTACGGCATGAGTCACATCCCCCAGGGGGATGCTACACCGCAAGGCGCTTTCTTCCCTTGGCTCTGCGACGGTTGATGACTGCCCGCCCCTTTGCCGTGCTCATCCGTTTCCTGAAACCCTGCGCCCGTTTCTGCTTGAGATTGCTTTTTTGTGCCGTTGTTTCGGACATCGTTCCTGCTCCTTCGCTGGTAATTTAGACAGGGAGGTATTATAAGCGAAAAAGGGAATATGTCAAGAAAAAATCCATGTGGAAACAGGCTTTTGACTTTGGCGGACATTTTTGGTAGATTGCATCGAAATGAATTTCGGGAAGGGCCGCACAAGACTGTTATGAAAAAAGGCGTCGATTACATCGGCGTGGGGGTGGGCGCCGTCATTTTCAATACCGACGGCACCATCTTTCTCGCCAAGCGCGGTAAGGAAGCGCGGAATGAATCCGGCAAATGGGAGTTTCCCGGCGGCGCCGTCGAGTTCGGCGAAGAGCTCGAGCAGGCCCTCTGCCGCGAGGTACGGGAAGAGTACGGGTTCGAAATCGAGGTGTGCGGTCTTTTGGATGTTGTGAACCATCTCATCCCTCGTGAAAAACAGCACTGGGTCTCTCCGTCGTTTATCTGCAAGGTGAAGAACGGCATGCCGAGCATCCGGGAGCCGCATAAGTGCGATGAGATCGGCTGGTTTGCTCTTGACCGGCTGCCGGAGAACGAGCTGACGATTGCCTCGAAAAAAAGTCTTGAAAGTCTGAAGAATAAAATCCGAAGAGATCAGGCAAGAACGGAGCGACCGTAACGGTTCTTCTACGTGACCTCATGGCGTACACTTATCCTATAAATGCGATCCTGCTCCTCGGCCCAACGGGCGTTGGTAAAAGCCCGCTTGGTGACGCCGTTGCAGAGCACGGCCTCTTCGGAAAGACCTGCCACCATCTCGACTTCGGATCGGAACTTCGAGACGCCGTTTCGGGAGGCGAGAGATCTCGTGCTTATTCAACAGAAGAGCTCGATTTCATTCACGGCGTCCTGGAACGCGGCCTGTTGCTCGAACACGAGCACTTCCCTCTCGCAAAAAAGATCATCGCTCTCTTCCTTGACCGGGCGGGGTTTACGCAGGGCCACGTCCTCGTGCTGAACGGCATTCCGCGCCACGTGGGCCAGGCAAAAGATATAGCGGCGCTTGCGCATATTCATGCACTTATCGTTCTCGATTGTTCTGCGGATACTGTTCTGGATCGCATTCAAGAAAATGTCGGAGGAGATAGAACAGAGCGTGTTGAC
>DAIDTZ010000250.1 GCA_027456925.1 Nitrospirota bacterium | reverse complement strand
TTGATCATCTTCTCGTTGATGAGGACATGCCTTTTCGTCCAGAGATAGGCGAGGAGTCTTCCATATTTGTCGATCCGTTCTTGATCGGTCTCAACGTACACGGTCCAGTTGGTACGTTTCATGATCTGGATCAAATGCAATTTCGCTCTTCTGCCCCAGGGCCGCTGTTTCATCTCCGGCGCATCGATGCCGATAAGGCGCGTGCGGTGTTTTTTGCCTTCAAAGCGGAGCGTGATGGTGTCTCCGTCATGGACTTGATGGACCAGCGCTTTCTGCAAGCGATTCTTCGCGAAGCCGGGCTGCTGCGCGAGGGAAACGAGAATCAATGCGAGCGCAATAAGGGATATTTGCCGCAGCCTTCTGGTCATTGCAATTCCTTTAACCGCTGCTGATAACGAGGGGACGAAGGAGGTCTTCATGCTGATGCCGGTGCTTTTGCAAAGGCTACTTCCAAAGGGACGACGGAAGTCGTGCAGGCGACAATCAGGGTGCGCGATATCGGTTGGTAATCCGAAGCCCCGTTAAGCGAGAAGGTGTGCGCGCTTTCTTCGACGCGCAGGGTGGTGTTTGTCTTGCCGATCAGTTCTCCATAGATCATCACTTCCCGTATTTCAGGGAACTTTACGGTCACCTGTTCCATATTATTCTCCTTTGCTGCCGACGCTTGGGCCGGGAGATGCCCGATGCGGAGCAGGCGGATGATATGGGTGAGTACGGTTATTATAATTGATTGATATTCGGGGTCAACGAAATTCAACTCACCCGGCCGGGGTATTTTCAGGTGATGCGCGAACAAGCGTCGCAACCAAGGCCGGAGTAACGAAAAAAGTTCAGCATGAAGGCTTGCGGAGCGTTCAAAATATGCTATATTTTTACTATTCGTTTCATTTCAATTTCAAACTCATGTTACGAATTTCATCCTCGTTTTTTTCCCGAGTACTAAATTATGAACGGCTGTTCGGTGCTGTTCGGTATAGTTGTGATTTCCACAATCTTCTGCACTGTGGGAATAATACGGGAGAGCAGGAGACGGAATATCAACATCCCAGGAGAACGAGAATGGACAAATGGAAATGTACGGTTTGTGACTGGATTTATGACCCCGCAGCAGGCGATCCGGACGGCGGCGTGGCGCCGGGAACGCCCTTTGAACAAATACCCGATTCCTGGGTCTGTCCTGTCTGCGGGGCGAGCAAAGACGCTTTCGTGAAAATCTGAGCGTTGCCGGGGGGCAATCATGGTCCGAGCAGCAGTAATGAAGGATGTTGCCGAGTGATTCTATTCGAAGAATATGTTTCCAGATCCTAATTACCAGACTAAGGAGGAACTATCATGAAAAGCCAGTATCTTGCACGAGCCGTCTTTTTTTTGGTTGTTTTTCTTACAGGCTCCGGGGCAGCAGTTTTCGGAAGTCCTCAGCAGAGCTATGATTCAAACCCTCGTTTTAAGCAGCGCTTCACAAAAGCAGTCACCGTCAAAGAAAGTTCGGGGAAAACCGTGACTCTCTATGATCCTAAAAACCCCTACGCGATTTTCATTAATTATGAACTGGGCATGCACTGTGTGGGATTCGACATTTCCTATTGCTGCGTTATCCCGCCATACAACAGCATCCAGGCCCAGGCAGTCAGGACCGGCACGGGAGGGGAGCTGCCCCGTCTGCTGTCTCCCGCAGACGGCCTGCAGCTTTATTATTCCGTACGTGACAACAGCTACAGCGAAGGGAACAAGATGCGGTACTGGCAGGTTTCCAAGGACGTGCGCGGCGACGGCAAGATGGACGAGCCGGGCGACAACATGGCGAACTACGTCTGGACCCACCTGTTCATCTACAAGGACCTGGACGGCACGCTGCCGCCGGACTGGACCGAGGCGAAGCGGCTCCACGTGGGCAAAGAGATCCAGGTGCCTGTCGACTCGGGCCCGTCGGGGCAAAGCCTGGCAGGCGGCTACCTTGC
>DAIDTZ010000249.1 GCA_027456925.1 Nitrospirota bacterium | reverse complement strand
TGTCCCAGGGCGTGATGCTGTTGTACAGGAACTTGTCCTGGAGCCCCAGCTTGGCAACGTATTCCGTGGCCTGGGCCCGCTTTTCCGCGACCCACATATCGATGCCGAAGGGCATGTCGGTCGTTTCGCGATAGAAGTCGATATAGATCTTCGCTTCTTCCGGGGAGTTCGCCACCATGGCCACCATGGACGGTATGCCCGTCGAGGCGGAAAGCTCTTCCTGCTTTTTTATGAGCTCAACCGCCTGTTTGCGGTCGAAATGCCCTTTCCGGTCCGTTACGATCCTGTCCTTGTTGTGGAACATGGACGAGATCAACAGCGGCGGATTTTCCCCCGGCTGGCCGCCGACCTTGATCTTGTCGAGAGTGAAGACCTTCTGGTTCTGTTTGAATTGGAACATTATTTCCACTTTTAAAAACGGTTTTATTCCTCACACGAAGACACGGAGCCACGAAGTAAGAACCCTTTTACTTATACCGGATCTCTTCGTGTCTTTGTGGCTCTGTGTGAGATCGGCTCCTGCTTTATAAAATGTATGAGTCCAAAGAACGGGGGAGCCTTCGAAACGCTCCCCAATCGAAGTCAGTGCTAAAATACGCCATGATCGAACTTGGGCTGCGGCAAATATTCCCACTTCTCGCCCTTGCGGAACTTGGCTTCTATGTCGAGGCACTTGAGGGCGTACTCGAAGGCATAGGGAATGCCCGGCCCGCCGGGCACAAAACCGCCCAGGATCATGCCGACCGATGCGGCCTCGAAGATCTCGCCCGTGGTTGCCCCAGCGTTGATCGCCGGGACCACGTGGATGATGCACCGCGGCGAGCAGTAGGCCACGCCGCCTGACATAAACATCAATTCCTTCACCTTGCGGGAAAGGGCGCCGTCTGCGAAGATGCTGGCATAAAAGTCGGCAAAGGTCCTGCCCGGTTCGGGCGTTACGGTATTGATGATCTGGAACATCCTCGGCACGAAACCGCACTGCTTCTTCATGTACTCGTTCACTTCTTCCAACGTCATTTTTTTATCAGCCATTTTTACTCCCTCCTCTTGCCCGGATGCACGCTGTGCTCCGGAAAACAGTTCCTTCAGCTTCTCCAAAATACCCAATGAATATCGACCTCCCTTCACAGAACTGGACCGCATCACCTCCTTATTTTAACCACAGGCGGCTTCGCCGCACACGGTAAAGAATCTTTGTTGTTTAAATCCGTGTTCATCGGTGAGTTTCGCATAGCGAAACCCGTGGTTCCCTCTCTAGAACTTCCACTCATGCGCCACCTGGATGAATTTCCTGATATTGTCGTAAGGCACGGTGGGCGGAATATCGCACCCCGGCATGAGCACAAACCCTCCGTCCGTGCCGGCAGTTTTAATCACTTCCTTGCAGGTATTCTCCACGTCGGCAACCGTGCCGTTCAGCATGATCTTCACAGGGTCCACATTTCCGCCGAAGCACATTTTCCCGTGGAGCGTTTCCCTGGCCTTTGCCATGTCCGTCTTGTGGTCAAGGCTGATGCACGAGGCGCCGCTCTGCGGAAACAGGTCGAGCCGGTCCGTGGTGTTTCCGCAGATGTGCACGAGAGTATGTACGCCTTTGGATTTTGCCCAGTCCGTGAATTTTTTAAGCGGCGGTACGGCAAACTTCTCGAATTGTTTCCTCGAAATAAGGTCTCCCGACGCCGTGGGGTCCGCGAGGCTGATGACCTCAAGCGTTTTGTCCGCGACGATCGGTTCGTAAAGATGGATCAGGACATCGGTGGCGAAGTTCACCACCTTCTCGACGAATGCGGGCTTCTTGAACGTTGCCTTCATCATGGTTTCTTCGCCCACGAGCCGGGCGCCGAGGGTGAAGGGCCCCCAGGCCGTCATCGTGACCACGTAGGTGTCGCCGATCTTTGCTTTGGTCTGGCGCAGGGCCTTTATTACCGTACTGATGGTCTCGTCTTTGTCGAGGTCCGAGAGTTTGAGTTTCGCCAGGTCCTCTTCCGAAGAGACAAAATGGTTTTCCAGGTCGGGGGCGCCCATTTCGCGGAACTTGATCTTGCCGCCGAGCGCTGATGCGTGAAAGTTGTTGTACCCGGAGCCGGGATACACCATGTCGCACTGAAGTTTCGCGCTCATGTTGACGAGCATGGCCGTCATCTTGTCCGCGTCCAGGGACAAGGCCTCGAACGACGTGCCGAAGCCCTTGATGCTCCACATTCCCGCCCCGAACAGGGTCACTGCCAGCCTGTCGGGCTTCCCCCCCTCAAATGTCTTGAGCAGCACTTCCTTTGGTTTCATAGCTTCCCCCTTTGTACCGAGTGGAATCGCCTATCAGACGGCAATACTGGCAATATTGTGGATTGCCCGTTTAAACTCTTCGAGGTCGATTGGCGTTTCGACGGCCATCGACGGCTCCTCGTGACTGCCGGCGCCGACGTGCACGATGGGCATGTCGGGCGCAACGGTTTTAATGATTCGCACCGCATCATCCGCAGATAGGCCGAATGGTTCGGAATCAACGATGACGAAGTCGTATAAACCGAACATGACCTTCTGCACAGCCAAGGCCGGGCGATCGACGGTGTCCACGTTATAACCTTCATCCCGCAGGATAGCGTAGAGGCTTTTTACCAAGATGGGATTGGAGGAACAGAGAATAATATCTTTCATGACAGGAACATAAAAATGCATTTCCAATGCCAGAGAGAAAAAGGATTATCAGCAGCTTGTTAGGAAAAATATTTTTTGATGAGCCGCGACAGCGAACAGGAAGACTATAGGAATAAGCTTCATGAAAAAAGTGAAAATCTCGGCCAATTAGCGGTTATTTTAAACAATGGTCATCACTGAAGTCGTTCGGATAAACAGAAAAGAATGGACAAGCTGCCAACTGCGAATGTAAAGCTGTAATTTGATGTTATCTTCAATCACAAAATAGCAGCAATATTCCCCACCTTGCGGGGTATTTTGCCACAGGCTTTTAAAGGCAATTGAGTTTGTCGGCCAAGGGAATTTCTGGTACTTTGATGCAGGTAATCCGCACTGCCGTTGCCTGGATGATGCGACTGGTGTACGACAGGATTGCCTGATCGCTCTGAGCATTCGAATGGCATTGTCATTGCACAAAAGTTTACGGGTTGTGCACGCAACAGAAGTAGATTACCCATATGAGGATCGATCATGAAAACAACGGTTGTCTGCGGACTTTTGGGTTCAGGAAAGACAACATTCATCAGGAATTTTGTGAAGCAGGGATCAGAGAAGACCGTGGTCTTGGTGAACGATTTCGGCGCAACGGGGATCGACGGCGAGATCTTTTCCGCGGGCGGCATCGAATCCGTAGAGCTCCCGAGCGGCTGCGTGTGCTGCACACTCAAGTTCGACCTCATCACGACGATTGAAAAGATCGTCCGTGAATTCGCTCCAAAACATCTCGTCATCGAGCCGAGCGGCGTGGCATCGCCTTCTGGCGTACTTGAAGCGCTCGAAAGCGCGGGCATCAAGACCGTGACCGTGGTCGGCATTATTGATGTCGTGGAGTTCATCGAGCTTTTTGATTCAGGCATGTACGGAAGCTTTTTCGAAGACCAGGTTTCACTTGCAGACGTGATTCTCGTGAATAAGACGGACCTGGCAAGTGAATCGTCCATTGTTGAAACGATCAATCGCATTGAGTCGATAAATCCGCGAGCTGTCATATTTCGAACGAAGAACGCCGAGATTCGGGAACCGCTGCCTGCTGTATCGCCCTATGCGTTTGCGAGGAGCGCCGGAAGCCACGGACATTTTCACTTTAGTACCATGACCATCAGGCCGCAGACAATTGCTGACTTAGCTGTTCTTACGAGAGGGCTGGGAGATCTGGCTCAGGGGAAATATGGAACCGTGGTGAGAGCAAAAGCCCTTGTCCGGACGGAGCAAGGGCCTTATCGATTCGATATCGTGTACGGGAAAATGGACTGTATTCCTTTTGAAAAGGATGTCGAGTACAGCAGGATCGTGGTCATTGGGCAGGAGCTGGATGAAGAGGGGATAAGGCGAATGCTGGCGTAACGAATAAAAGAGTGAACTTGCGTCAGTAACAGCCAAAGCATGCGACGACACGAAACTTGAGCAACAAGAAGGCGGGGCAAAACAAAAAAGCACAGACGATGCTCAATCAAGGGAAACGCCTGTCATACTCTCTCGATATCCTTGTTAACAATGCGCCATATTCCATACGCGTTTGTTCATAATCAAGCCATTCGAAAGGGTAGGGCTCTACGTTCGAGGCTTTAAACTTTAAAAGCAGAAATTCATCGAATGCCGGTCGCGCTTTCTGCAATAATCTTCGCTCTGCCTCCGGCGCTTCTTGAGAAGGATGCTTTGTTTTTTTCCGTCTGTTTGAAATTCTCGCTCGCCCTCGTAAGAAGTATATTGTTGGGCAAAATTTAGCCCCACGAAGGCGACACAGATCGGATTTCCTCCACTCTTTTTGAATTGCGCTACTTGGCGCTCAAGATCGCCGATAACCCTGTCAATTTGTTTAATCATGGCCTTGGCAAGTATCTTCGTTTCAGCACCGATCTCAATTGTTGCAACAGGCCCTCTTCCGACAAAAAACCCCTTCTCTGTAATTGCTACGGACGCTGGAACAATTTCACCAAAGGTGCCATCACCACGCCGCGCCTGCTTCCCAATCATAGTGTTTTTGAGGTTGACCACACGCTCGTGCTTATGCACACGTTGCGTGAGCTTGGCTGATTTGTTTAGCACGACGAGGTCTTCGTATAACTGCATTGCCACCTGGTCGCCGAGGGTAGATTTGCGGTGAAAATACCGGACATTTTGAAAAAGCTCGCGAAAGGTTTTCAACAGCGCATACTCATCTTGTAAATCCATTCATTGCCTTTCCACAATCACATCGTTATGAGTGGTGCAATAATTACGCGTTTGAGCGGCGGCAGCCGTTATTCGTTCCACGGCCATTTCCAGATATTTGGGTTCGATTTCATTACCAATGCTGTTTCTTCCCGTGGCTAATGCAGCCAGGCTTGTGCTCCCCGTCCCTAGGAATGGATCCAATACGGTGTCTCCTGCAAAGGAAAATAATCTGATGAGCCGTTCCGCGAGAGCTACCGGATAAGGAGCCGGGTGCCCTCGGCGGGTTGATTCGCCCTTAATATCCGCCCAGGCGGACCGGAGCCAGCTCTGCATTTCTTCTTTTGTCAACATTGATAGAATTTTCTGCAACGGTGATGGAGAGCGATACTCAGTCCCTTTTCTAAAAAAGAGGATATATTCGATATCGTTCTTGACTATGGCGCCAGGCTGATAGGGCTTCCCGTAGAAACCGGCGCCGTTTCCTTCCGCTTCCGTAACCCCGTTTGCAATTTTGAACCATAAAATGGGGGTGAGGCAGTCGAGACCAGTTTTCCTCATACGTACCTGTATATCGGCATGTAACGGCATGACATAGTGCCTGCCGTACCTGCGTCGTGAAACACAAACATCGCCGACAACGCAGCAAACCCTACCGCCGGGAGCGAGAACGCGCGCGCACTCGCTCCATACCTTGTCCAACTGGGTCAAAAATTCTTCATAGTCCTCAATGTCGCCTAACTGTGAGTCCCCCTTCTCATACTGCTTCAGAATCCAATAAGGAGGCGATGTTACAATCAGATGCACGCTGTCGTTTGGCATCCCAGACAAATTCCGAGCATCTCCCAATCGCACTACATGTCTAGATCTGTCGAACGGAGACGGCCAAGGGTTATGTCTATAATGATCGTTTACGCGAAGCAGTTGAGGGATTGCCCCAGGTTCGTTATCAGCGGAGGTAAGGGAGTGGTTTAGTAATTCGGTGTGCGGAAGGCCGTTTTGTCGTGTACCAATAGCTGTTTTTGGACCTTCGTGTATCTTGCTCATAGCATGCAACCCTCGTGTGGTCTCATCACGATCTATTCATAGTGGTTTTTATCGGCGGAAATCAACACTATTGAACTACTATTATTACACAATTTACAACGTAAAGCACTATATCATACTGACTGAATAGTGTAAACAAGGAATGCTCATTCCCCGAATGGTGATTTAAGCAGCGGAAACTTATATAACGTTGTTTCCCACTATATTTTTGCCTTACGCTATCTTCAGCTCTTTCCGAAGGTTCTCGACGACCCACTGCCGCACCAGGGTTCAGATAAGGGATTCCCTTCTTCATGGCCACCTTCTTGATCGACAAAAGATAGAGCGGATCAAGCCTGATCGTGATGTTCCTCAATTTTCTTTTTCGCTTGCCCGCGAGGATATCCTGCCTGAGCGCGTCATCAAGGCTCAGCGCGACCTCCCCCTCCACGATTTCACCGAGAACACCGTGTTTATCGTAATATTCCTCATCCGTCACTTTCTTCTTTGCTGATTTAGCCTTC
>DAIDTZ010000248.1 GCA_027456925.1 Nitrospirota bacterium | reverse complement strand
CAAAGCATATCGTTTCCGATCTTTAAAAATAAGGTCACCGCGCTGATCGGACCGTCCGGTTGCGGCAAGACGACGCTCCTCAGATGTTTTAACCGGATGCACGATTTATATCCGAAACACCGGTATGAAGGGGAGATCCTTTTCCAGGACAGAAACATCCTCTCGAACAACATCGATCTCATTGATCTTCGCAGCCGTATCGGCATGGTATTCCAGAAACCCACGCCCTTCCCCATGAGCATTGCCGAAAACATCGCCTACGGACTCAGATTGAAGGGCATCAGGAACAAGTCGGAGCTTGTAGGACGGATCGAAGAGGCGCTCAAACACGCAGCCCTCTGGACTGAAGTCAGGGACAAATTGAACGAAAGCGCCTATGAGCTGTCCGGAGGACAGCAGCAGCGGCTTGTCATTGCGCGGGCTTTGGCAGTTGAACCGGAGGTGCTGCTCTTTGACGAGCCGACCTCGGCCCTGGACCCTATTTCAACGTCCAAGATCGAGGAACTGGTTGGGTCCCTAAAAAAAGACGTTACGATCATTATCGTCACCCACAATATGCAGCAGGCTGCCCGCGTGTCGGATATGACGGGTTTCCTCTACATGGGAGAGCTTATTGAATACGGAACAACCGAGAAAATATTCACGAATCCGGGCAATAAACAGACCGATGATTACATAACCGGAAGGTTCGGGTAGGAAGACAGCAGGTAATGGGGCAAGGGGCATGGAGCCAGGGGCATGGAGCAGGGAAGGATCAGAGACCTGTCCCGCTGTATTTGAAGTCCTTGCTCCGTGCTACTTGACCCCTGCGCCGATATTTAACGAGGAGGACTGAATGGCCAGACAGAAAGAACAGGATATCGAGGCGCTCAAGGAGCGGGTGCTCAAAATGGGGGGGGCTGTCGAGGAGTCCATCCGGAAATCCATTGTGGCCCTGGTTGAGCGTGACCAGAAGCTGGCAATTGAGGTTATTGACGGCGATGCCATTGTCAATAATTTCGACGTGGAGATCGAGGAGGAATGCATCCGTTTCCTGGCCATCTGGCAGCCCTCGGGAAGCAATCTTCGCTTCATTACCACGGCCATCAAGATCATCACCGACCTCGAACGCATGGGCGACCTGGCTGTCGATATCTGCGAGCGCGCGATCGAGCTGAACGAAGAACCGCCGCTGAAGCCCTATATCGATATCCCGCGCATGGCAGAGGCGGCCCAGAAAATGCTGAAGGACAGCCTTGACGCCTTTGTGGCCAAGGACGCCGAGCTTGCCTTGAAAGTGTGCGCAGCCGACGACTACGTCGACAACCTGAACCGTCAGATCTTTAATGAGCTGCTGCTTTTTATGCTCAAGGACCCCAAGAACATATCGCGTGCTGTGCGCCTTACCTACATCACGAAATACCTGGAGCGTGTAGCGGACCATGCCACCAACATCGCGGAAATGGTCGTCTACATGGTCAAAGGAAAGGTCATTCGGCATACCGCGTGTGAGGCCCGATAACCATAGCAATGATCCGATATCAAATCGAAATGCCGTGGCACGCAGAAAATATCGAACAGAGAAAAAGCACTTAGACACGGAAGAAGCGGATGAACACATGATACAAGCGTATAAATCAGCATCGTATCAGGCATCAAGTATTTTACGCACCTTGCTGAGAAATACCTGCGGGGAAATTGGTTTGTACAAATAGTGCTCTGCCCCGTTCAGCAGCCCCTTCTGCTGTATGCTGTCCACGGGATATCCGCTCTGAAAAAGGATCTTCGTGCGAGGGCGTATTTTTATGATTGCATCCCCAACCTCTTTGCCGTTCATCCCGGGCATGACAACATCAAGGACCACCAGGTGAATAGCATCCTGGTTTTCCTGAAACTTGCGCAAAGCTTCTTCGCCGTCTTTCGCTTCTATGACCCGGTACCCAAACTCTTTCAAAACGAACGAGAGAATATCCCGAAGGGAGCTGTCATCTTCGGCTACCAGGATTGTTTCTGAGCCGCCTTTTACACTTGTGGATTTTACCGGCGCCGTTGCTTCCACGTCCGACTTTTTCATCAACGGCAGATAGATCTTGAAGGTCGTGCCTTTGCCGGGTTCGCTGTAGACATTGATATATCCCTCGTGCTGTTTGACGATTCCATATACAATGGCGAGACCCAGCCCCGTACCCTTGCCGACATCCTTGGTAGTATAGAAGGGTTCAAAAATCTTCTTTAATGACCCTGCATCAATACCGTCGCCGTTGTCCGTAACAGAGATCAGTGCATAAGCCCCCCGTTTGCCGTATCCATGAACCACGATAAAATCCTCGTCGAGTTCGATCATCGTTGTTGTGATGCACAGGGAGCCCCCGGAAGGCATGGCATCCCGGGCATTCGTCGCCAGGTTCATGAGGACCTGCTCGAGCTGTCCGCTATCGGCCGAAATCTCCAGTTCTCTCTCGTAAAGCCTGACCTCAAGACTGATGTCTTCCCCGATAATTCTCATGAGAAGCTTCTGCACCCGCTGCACGATTTCGTGAAGTCTGACGGGCGTCATCCTGATGACCTGCTTTCTGCTGAACGCAAGGAGACCCTTCGTCAATTGAGCGGCCCTGTTTGACGACTCGAGGATCTGGTCAGCATACGCCCGGAGCGGGTCATCGCTCCTCATTTTCATCTGAAGCAGGCTGCCGTATCCCATGATCGCCGAAAGGATGTTGTTGAAGTCATGAGCAATACCGCTTGCAAGTGTGCCGATGGCCTCCATCTTTTGCGCGTGAAAAAGCTGTGCTTCGAGCGCCTTTTTTTCCGTTATATCGCTGATGGTCTCGATGGCCGATACGATGTTCCCCGCCCCGTCGTAAAGAGGATAGGCCTTGGTTTCCACATAGGCATGCCCGCGAACAGCATCATGGTGGTTGTGATGGACAGAATACGGTTTTCCGGTTTCAAACGCCTGTCTGACAGAGCAGTCCTCGCCGACCGTATAACAGGGGTTGCCGGCGGCATGGGCCAGCTCGTAGCAATGCCTGCCCACGACGTTTTCAAGTGTCATCCCCACCGTGTTTAAGTATGCCCGGTTTGCGGAAAGAATTTTCATATCCCGGTCAATGACAATAAACCCTTCATCGACGGTTTCAAGGATATTGTGAATAAATCTCTCGCTCTCCTTCAACTTGTTTTGATTTTTCAGAAGTTCAGCCTTTACTTTTTCGAAGTAGATCAGCAGCATGCCGATTGACGCCGTGAGCCCGAGTGACTCTCCGAGCGAATACCCCCAGGGCGCAAACCACGCAACTTCCCTGAAAAAGGGGTAGTCTCCCTTATGTATGCCCCACACAATAAAGGTCCAGCCGATAAGGCGCCGTCCGAAGCCCTGAAGGTTTTGAGAGCGAAGAAAGGCGATGCCGGCCCATATATAGATGATTGCCAAAAAGGTAAAGGTCGGAAAGGTCAGTGAAAAAAAGCTGAAATCTTCCCCGATTGCTGCGGGAATCCACAATGCAAGCAGGATTGTGCACAAAAGCCAAACCTTAGACATGCCGCGGTCGAGGAACAGGAAAACGCCCCAAACGAGAAGCAGCCCGCTCACAAGGACGAATTCGTGATACCCGATGTCAAAGGCCTTGTTTTTGCCGAAAAGGAACGCCAGGATAAGAAAGCAGAACCTGAAGAAGTACAGGGACCAGCTTATGCACCAAATAACAAGATAGCGATGGCGGTCCTGCAGGTATAAGTAGAGGTAAACCAGGGACAGCAGAAACGTTCCTGTCATGGAAGCAATTGTGGCCGGCGGCAGCCAGTTCATAGGATCGTCCTTTTTTGAACGACTAGAGAGCGCAATGAATTGAGCTCATTGATTGATCACTGGGATTGTAGCCCGGACGATTATTTGTAAACGTCGTATCCTCATGCTGTAAACCGGAAATCTTGCTGAGCTCAATCAGTTTCCAGCCGACAGGATGCCCTGATTTGCTGTGCCCGCCTATCTGGTAAGCACGGAGTACTTCAGTCCCGTCGGCGCTCATGCCATGACAGTGCGGTTCGACAATCCGAATGCCGCCGTCATAATAAAACCTGATGACCATTCTTTTCTTAATCGCCTCACAGATAGTTACATTCATTGTTCTGTTCTCCATCATTAAAGCTGAGTAGTAAAAAAGTATGCGGCGCAGGGAGACACAAGCAACATATCCGGCCGCTTGAGGCGGTATAACCGCCTGATGGAGGTTGAAACAAACCGTAAACGCTCTTTGACAGCACAAGTTGGCATGGAAACGGCGTCAACGCGGCCGGTTTCCCATCGTTTTCCAGGTTCCAATACCCGTTGCCCGCGAGTTCCGGGAAAGATTTAAACATAACATTGAGGCCTTTTGAAAACAATCGTGGATTCCCTATATTTTGCTTCGATTTTCCTGAGATTAAAGTTCCCGATTAAGCAAAATTTGCTTTGAAAGTTACAGGCGACATGGTATGTTAAACCCGCTGGTAGCCAGGCCATGATTGAACGCATGATCCTGGAATTCATGACGACGTGAATATTCGATTATCATGGAGCATAAAAAACCGTTGCCGGTACCGTATAAAACTATAACTATTATAATACGTCTGCGGTAAATCACTTGACAATGAATATATCGCTTAATATACTCACGTTCACCATGCAGAAAAAAACTCCATTAGTTGCGTTCTATTCACCGAAACAAAGAAGATTGTCTGACCCTCTCACATTAACAGGAATTGTCTCACGAGCACTGCGTTGTTTAATCTCGTCATTTCATAACGGTAATCTGTCATGAAATTATTCGTTGAATCATTATGCAGCGTCCTGTCGATTGTCGGTATTCTTCTCGCCTTTTCTTCCATCGCCCATGCACAGGCCGAGGAAGATAAAGATTTTCTTCTCATGTATTTCAAAGAAGAGGAACTCGTCGTAGAGTCGCCGACGAGAG
>DAIDTZ010000247.1 GCA_027456925.1 Nitrospirota bacterium | reverse complement strand
AAGAGGTGTTGTCTGCCTACCCGGAGAAGTCGAAGAAGGAGCGGGCGAAGCATCTGGCTGCAAACGACCCTACGGGCCAGTGCAGCACCTGCCAGGTGAAGTCGAACGTAAAGTCCCGTCCCGGCGTCATGACCGTGCGCGGGTGCGCATACGCGGGTGCAAAGGGCGTGGTCTGGGGGCCGGTAAAGGACCAGATAACGATCAGCCACGGCCCGGTGGGCTGCGGACAGTACTCCTGGTGGTCGCGCAGGAATTACTACAATGGCCAGACCGGCATAGACACCTTCGGCACCATGCACATCACTACGGACTTCCAGGAAAAGAACATCGTCTACGGCGGCGACAAGGGCCTTGAGGCGGCCATCAAGGAACTGAACGGCCTCTTCCCGCTCGGCCGCGGCATCGGCATCCTGTCCGAATGCCCGGTGGGACTGATCGGCGACGACATCGAAGCGGTCTCGAAGCGCGCGGCAAAGGAGATCAATATCCCGATCGTGCCGGTCAGGTGCGAGGGTTTTCGCGGCGTGTCCCAGTCGCTGGGCCACCACATTGCGAACGATACGATCAAGGATTATGCGCTCAACAAAGGCACACTGGAAAAAACCACGCCCTACGACGTGAATCTGATCGGCGACTACAACATCGGCGGCGATGCATGGGCCTCACGCAAGATACTGGAAGAGATGGGCCTTCGCGTTATTGCCCAGTATACGGGAGACTCAACGATCAACGAGCTCGGCATCGCGACCAAGGCGAAGCTGAACCTGATCCACTGCTACCGTTCCATGAACTATATCTGCCGGCACATGGAAGAAGCCTACAACATTCCGTGGATGGAATTCAACTTTTTCGGACCGACCAAGACCTTTGACAGCATCAGGAAGATCGCGGCGAAGTTCGACGAGAAGATCCAGAAGAACGCGGAGGCCGTGATCGCCAAGTATACGCCGCTCATGGAAAAGGTGATCGAGCACTACCGGCCCAAGCTCGAAGGCAAGAAGGTGATGCTCTACGTGGGAGGCTTGCGGCCGCGCCACACCATCGGCGCCTACGAGGACCTGGGCATGGAAGTGGTTGCCTCGGGCTATGAGTTCGGCCACAGCGACGATTACAAGCGCACCTATCCCGAGATGAAGGAAGGCGCGGTGATCATGGACGACGCGACGCTGTATGAACTTGAAGAGTTCACACGCAGGCTGAAGCCGGACATGGTCGGTTCGGGCATCAAGGAGAAGTACTCCTATCATAAGCTCGGCGTGCCGTTCCGGCAGATGCACTCCTGGGACTACTCCGGCCCGTACCACGGGTTTGACGGGTTCCCGGTCTTCGCACGGGACATGGATATGACGGTGAACAGCCCTACGTGGGGGTTGATAAGGCGGCATAGAGCATAGGGCAAAGGACAAAGGGCAGAGATCAGAGGGCAAGGTGTTGCGCTATGCTCCATGCGCTATGCACCGTGCGATTTTGGAGGATATGATGAAAATCAAAGATCACAGCGAGCTGTTCAAACAGAAAGACTACCAGGAACAGTTCGAACGCAAGAAGGAGTTCGAGAACTGCTGGCCCGCGGAGAAGGTGAAAGAGGTTTCCGAGTGGACCAAGACCGAGGAGTATAAGGAGCTTAACTTCAAGCGGGAGAACATCAAGATCAATCCCGCCAAGGCCTGCCAGCCCCTCGGCGCCGTGTTCTGCGCTTCCGGGTTCGAAGGTTCCATGCCCTTTGTGCAGGGAGCGCAGGGATGCGTGGCCTACTTCCGGAGTCACTTGAGCCGCCACTTCAAGGAGCCCTTTGCCGCGATCTCCACGTCCATGACCGAGGACGCGGCCGTGTTCGGCGGCTTGAACAACATGCTGGAAGGTTTGGAGAACGCATACACCTTGTATAAGCCGAAGATGATCGCCGTCTCGACGACCTGCATGGCCGAGGTGATCGGCGATGACCTGAACGCCTACATCAAGACGGCGCGTGAAAAGGGCGTTGTGCCCCAGGACCTGCTCATCCCCTTTGCGAACACCCCGAGCTTTGTGGGTTCCCATATCGTGGGCTACGACAACATGCTGCGGGGCATCCTGAAAGCGCTCTGGGCAGGCAAGAAAGGCGAAGCGAACAATAAGATCAACATCATTCCGGGTTTCGATACCTATACCGGGAACTACCACGAGATCAAACGGCTGATGAGCTTGATGGGCATTGAGGCAACGGTGCTCGCAGATGTGAGCGACACCTTTGATTCCCCGAACACGGGCGAATACAAGCTCTACCCCGGCGGAACGCCGATTCCCGATGCCATGGACGGGGTGAACGCACTGGCCACGGTCGCGCTCCAGAAGTATTCGACCGTGAAGACCATGGATTACATCCAGAAGGAGTGGGGCCAGAAGACGCTCACGCTTTCTCCGATCGGCATCAGGAACACCGATGCGTTCTTTGCAGAGCTGTCCAAGCTAACGGGAAAACCTATCCCGGCGGAGGTGGAGGCGGAACGCGGCAGGGTCGTGGACGCCATGGTGGACTCCCATCCCTACGTTCACGGCAAGCGCTATGCCCTGGTGGGCGACCCGGACATCCTGCTCGGGATGATGAGCCTCATCATGGAGATGGGCGGAGAACCAATTCACGTCGTGTGCACGAACGGGGACAAGCATTTCGAGGCCGAGGCAGATGAGCTTTTGGCGTCCTCGCCCTTCGGCGCAAACGGGAAGGTCTATAT
>DAIDTZ010000246.1 GCA_027456925.1 Nitrospirota bacterium | reverse complement strand
AGTACCGGGTGAGCGCGGAAAGAGCCTCCGGCGAGATTGACATGATCCGCTTCCGGTTTTTTTCGCTGTATTTGCTCAAAAAATGGGCCGCCAGAAAGGGAACGTCGTCGGGCCGGTCCCGGAGCGGCGGGAGCTTGATGGGGACCACGTTCAACCGGTAAAACAGGTCTTCGCGGAACAGCCGCTCGCTCATGGCCAAATGAAGGTCCTTGTGCGTTGCTGCAATCACGCGCACATCCACCTTTACGGTCTGATTTCCGCCGACACGCTCAAACTCCCGTTCCTGGAGCACCCGCAGCAGCTTCAGTTGTACCGGCACGGACATCTCGCCGACCTCGTCGAGGAACACCGTGCCGCCGTCGGCCATCTCAAACCTGCCGATCCGCCGCCGAACGGCCCCGGTGAAGGCGCCTTTCTCGTGGCCGAAGAGCTCACTTTCGAGCAGGGTTTCCGGCAGGGCGGAACAGCTCACCACAACAAAAGAGCGGTCTTTTCTGCGGCTGTTGTAGTGTATGGCGCGCGCGATCAGTTCCTTGCCCGTACCGCTTTCGCCCTGGACCAAAACCGTGGCGTCGGTTTCTGCGACCGTCCGGATAAGCTGGAAGATCTCCTGCATCTGCGGGTTTTTCCCCAGGATATTTCCGAACTGGTAGCGGTCCTCCACTTCCTGGCGCAGGTTTTCCACCTCCCGCGAGAGCCAGCGCCGTTCAACTGCGTTCTTGACCTGCAGACTCAGGTCCTCATACTGAATGGGCTTCGTGAGGAAGCTGTAGGCGCCGTCCTTCATGGCCTTGACCGCCATCTCGATCGTGCCATAAGCGGTAACGACAATCACGGGGATGTCATTTTTGTCCGTTCCTCGAAGCTGGACGCTTCGGATGCGCTCGAGAAAGTCCATCCCCGTGAGCCTCGGCATCTGATGGTCAACAATAATGACGTCGTAGTCGCGTCCTTCCAGCCTGCGGAGCGCTTCCACGCCATCTTCCGCCGTCTCCACCTCGTAGCCTTCTTTTTTGAGATTGGCTGACATCACGAGCAGGATATCGGGCTCGTCGTCAACGAGTAAAAGAGATCCTTTCATAGATGCGTTTGCTGAATGCGGACTGAGGATTGTCGGGGGATTTCTTCTGCGGCTGCATCATCCATCACTCTGAACTCCGAACTGCGAACAGGAGACTCGATCACTGCCGGCAGCCGGACCACCACCCTGGTGCCGCCCGTTTCCGGATGTTCCATGAAAATTTTGCCTCCATGATTATTGAGCACCCGTTGTACAATGGTCAAGCCAAGGCCGGTGCCTTTGACCTTTGTGGTAAAAAATGACTGAAATATTCGTTCCCGGTCGCGCTCCGCAATGCCCTGGCCGGTATCCTGTATCCGGATCTCGATGGCGTCTCCTCCCGCCGTGAGGGCCGTCTCGACACGCAGTGTCCCTCCTTCTGCCATGGATTCTACGGCATTTCGGAGGATATTCTGCAGCGCCTGTTCGATCTGGAGTTCATCGGCATGAATAGGCGGCATTTCCGTCGCCTGGTCGCGGGTCAGGGATATATGATGATCCTGCAACTGCTCGCAAAGGGAATCGAGCACCTGGTCCACGAGGGCATTCACGTTGACTGCGGTTTTGCACATGCGGATCGGCTTGGACACATAGAGAAGATCCGAAGCCACCTGGTTGACCCGGGTCGCCTGCCGGTTGATCAGGCTGGTAAATTTCCGCACCGTCTCATCCTGTTCGTACTCGGTAGAGAGATAATGTGCGGCGCCGATAATTGCATTCAAGGGGTTTCGCACCTCATGGGCGACGCGGGCCGCCATTTCACCAAGTTCTGCCAGCCTGCGCGACTGCTCCAGCCGTTCCGCAAACCGGACGCGCTCAGTCACATCTTTGATGTATTCCACAACTTGCACCACGCGACCTCCCCGGTCCAGAAGCGGGAAGGTACTGAGTTCGACTACGCGTTCGTCGGAACCGCTGTTGGCCGACGGCAAGAGCTTTTTCGTTGTTGATGCCGGCTGCCCGGTGCGGAACGTTTCTCTCGCAGGGCAGTCTGCGCACACCTTGATATCGCCTGCGCACGCCTGAAAGCAATGCTCGCCGAACTTAATGGCACGGCCAAGGAGGCCGGTCATGGATTTGTTCGCGGCAGTGATGCAAAAATCGCTATCAATGACCTGGATACCGTCTGTAATTCCGTCGAACACGGCGAGGAGCCGCTTCCGGGCATCGGAAATCTGGTCTTCCATCTCCTTTTTCCGGGTAATGTCCTCAAGCATGATTACGACACCGTCGCCGGTCGACCAGGCCATCCTGCCGAGGGGGTAGACACTGTACGTAATCACGTGGCGCTGGTTTTCTTTCAGGAGCAGATCGTATTCGAGGTCAAGCGCCGCGCCTGCCGCCCAGACCGCATCGGAGAGGCGCTCCCACAGCGCCCGAAGAGACTGATCATCAAAACCCATAATGCGGCCGATCTCGCTCATGTGCCGCCCAATCACCATGACGCGAGGCAGCCGAAAGAGCTTTTCCGCAGCGGCGTTGAAAATCCTGATCCTGCCTTCACCATCGAGGGAGATGATGCCGGTAGTTACGCTGTCCAGGAGACTGCCCATATGGCGCAGAGCGTCATCGTAACGACGTTCCTCCGTGCCGGCGGTTCGAAGGGCGCCCGCAAGGCGACGAACCCTGCCTGCTGCTTTCTGACGCAGGTTCCGCGGAAAACCGGTTCTCACCAGGCTATGATAAATCTTCTTTCTCATCTTTATCCATTTTATCCGTACCGGCAGCATACTGGTGATAGGAGTGCATGCCGAGCTTCAGCAGTCCTTTTTCGATAAGTCGCTTTGCGGATTCCACCACGTGCGGATCAAATTGCATTCCCGACTCCTGAGCGAGCTCCACGAGAACCTCCTGGCTCGAGATCGTCCCGCGGTACGGGCGCTCGGAGATCATCGCGTCGATGGTGTCTGCTACATTCAGAATCCGTGCGGGGAGCGTTATCTGATCGCCGGCAAGCCCCTGAGGATAACCTTTTCCGTCATACCGTTCGTGGTGCTGGTAGATCGCATCGATGATCGTGGCTGAAAAATCGATTGGTTCGAGAATCCTGATGCCGTGTGCCGGATGATCTTTCATAATGTCGAATTCCTCCCGGCTCAAGCGTTCCGGCTTGCTGATAATAAGCTCGCTGATGCCGATTTTGCCCACGTCGTGCAGAATGGCGGCGATATGGATTTCCTCGAGATGCGAGGGGCTCATCCCCAGGTCCCGCGCGATGGCCACGGCGTATTTCGCCACATTGGTGGAGTGCCAGCGGGTGTAGGGATCTTTTGCCTCGACGGCAGCCACGAGGGCCTGAACGGTCCGGAAGTAGTTTTCCCGCAGATCTTCGTACAGAGCGGCATTTTCCATGGCCGTCACGACCTGGCTGGAGAGGATCAGGACGATCTGCAAATCGCTGGTCGTGAACGGCGGCCCCGATAACTTGCTCACATTCAGAACGCCGAAGAGTTTGTTTTTTCCGATGAGGGGAACCGACATGGATGATGCAGGCATGTCCTCCAGGTTGATCGCGTCCATGACCTCCTGATCCGGGTGCTTTCCGGCCGATATGATCAACGGTTTCCGGTACTTAAGCACCAGCCCCGCAACTCCTTCGCCGATCTTGCGCCGTGACTTCATTGCCATATCAGTCGCCAACCCGTGCGACGCGCGGATCAGCAGGGTGCCGCTGGTCTCGTCCATCAGCATGAGCGAGACTCGATCGACGGAGAATTCCTGCACCAGGACCTCGGTGATGAGTTTAAACAGGTGGGCAAGATCGATTTCGGTCACAAGCAGCTTGCTGATCTCGAACAGCGGGATGAGCGCCTTAAGCCGAATGTTTTCTTTTTGCAGCCTGCTCCGGTTGATTGCGCGGTCTACAGCCCCAAGCAGTTCTTCCTGGGTAAAGGGTTTTAGGACGAAACCATCGACCCCGCGCATCAACGACTCGATAGCCGTATCCAGCGTGCCGTGCCCCGTGATAAATATTGTCACGATATCCTGTTTCTTGCCCTTGACCCGCTCAAACAGGTCAAGACCGTCTATTCCCGGCATCTTGATGTCTGTAATGAGCAGATCGAAGGACAGACGTTCGAGTTCCTCAAGCGCCGTCATCCCGTTTGAAACCACGCTCACCTGATATCCTTCAGTTGAGAGGATGTGGTAACAAAGGTCTCTGATCATGTCCTCGTCGTCGACGACGAGTATTTTCTCTCCAGCCATACGTTACGCTCCTCACAATCGCCAAAAAAAAGCTGTATTCTCCGGTGTCGGGATAAAGAGCAGAACATCTTTGTTTCATAAGACATTTCAGATTACCCGGGGCACAATTGATTCCTGAACCCTGATGTATTCACGTCGGCACGACACTTTTTTTGCCTCGCTATTTGCTGCTATCGCACTGGTCTTTCTGTCCTCACTCAGCTATGAAACCAGGGGATTCCGGTATCGAGGAAGGACGACCCGGAAGGTGGCGCCGCGCCCTTCCAAATTCTCAACTTCGATCCTCCCACCGTGATTTTGCACAATCCGATAACTGATTGAAAGACCAAGGCCGGTGCCGTCGCCGTTTCCCTTTGTGGAAAAAAAAGGCTCGAATATCCGGCTCAAGTGTTCCGTCGCAATGCCGTTACCGGAATCAGTAAAGGTAACCACAATCTCTTTCTGGTCAAGGGAATCAACGCTTACTCGCAGCACACCCCCCTGGGGCATGGCCTGGATCGCGTTGTTGGCAATGTTGAGAAAAACCTGTTTCATATCGTTGTGGGCCATGTTCACGATGGCCGGTTCGGAGGGGTAGTACTCGCATAAGACCACCGAGGACGCATCGGCGATTCCCTGAACAAGAGCAATCGTCTCCTTCAGGGGCAAAGAGATATCTGCGGGCTCCATCCAGGACGGACGCTGGCGCGAAAAATCGAGCAGATTGCGGATGATTTTCCTGACTCTCAGCGTCTCTTGTTTCATGGTCACGAGTATTTTTCTTTGCGCTTCGGATAGTTCCAGCGTCTTCAAGAGGTGCGTCGTGTATCCAAGCACGCTCGTCAGCGGGTTGTTGATCTCATGTGCAACATTGGCCGATAGCTCCCCGATGGCGGCCATCTTCGTCGAACGGACAAGCTGTTCCTGCGCGGTCCTGAGCTCTTCCATCTTCTCCTTCAGATCACTGTAAAGCGAGGCATTCTGGAGCGCGGCAGAGGCCAGATTGGAAAAAACAGTGAACAGTCTCAGATCGTGTTTGTCGAAGCTGGAACCGCCTTTCTTGTTGATGGCCGTAAGAAGCGCGGTCATCGTATTCGTTGACCAGAGGGGCACCGTCATGATGCTCTTGATGCCGAGTTCCTTCATCCGAGGGCTGTCCAGTCTGAAGTCAGCTTGAGCGTCGGGAATGAGAAGCGGCGCGCCATAACTCACAATCCAGTTGTAAATACCTCCTGCTTCAAGCGGCAACTCCTGCTCCTTGATGGATTGGGCCTTGGCGCCGAAGACGCCGAGGTATTTCAGCATTCTATCCGAGCTATCGACAATACACACGGACGTCGTATCGGCCCACACCAAGTCTTCAGCGCGTGCCGCAATCTTAGAGAGCAGTGAGTCACGATCCAGGCTCTCCATGAGATCCAAACCCGTCGTGTGGAGGACAAAGAGATCTCGGTTCCCCCGCGAGAGGCTGGCTTCTCGCTGTTTCAACGTGAGCGCCATCTGATTGAATGCATGGCCGAGTTTGCTGATTTCATCCGATCCTGTGACCGGAAGGGGAGTATCCCAGTTTTGCAAGCTCAGTTTTTCGGCGGCTTCACTGAGCCGCAAGATCGGCCTGGTGATCCCGAGCGCGACAATCTGGCTGAATGC
>DAIDTZ010000245.1 GCA_027456925.1 Nitrospirota bacterium | reverse complement strand
CCACCTACCAATTCGCGTGCTGCGTCCATAGTGTTGCAATTCGCTCCCGGTTGTGAACAGCGCTGCTTAAGTTTTACGATCACCGCTTTTACTTCCGGAGACAAGTCTTCATTGTCTTGAGCACTCGCTGTAATAGAAACAGTAAAAAAAGACATTAACAAAATCAGAATTAGGTTTACATTTTTGAAAGGCATGAAATCCTCCCTGTTTTTAAAAAAATTAATTTAAAAGTCCGCCAATCAATTAATTAGCAAGTACATATTGACCGATTTATTATCCAGATCGATAGCTTTGTCCTACCTGAATAGGAATGAACAAAAGCATCAAGATAACGCAACCTTATTTTTTAAACTGCCAATACCCTCGATCCGGACCTCGATCTCATCGCCGGGCTTCATGGGGCCGATGCCGGAAGGTGTGCCGGTTATGACGAGGTCGCCGGGATTGAGGGTCATGATCCGGGAAATGAAGCTTACCACGTGATCAATCGTAAAAATAAACTGCGATGTCCGGGAGGACTGCTTGCGCTCGTTGTTGAGGTACGCTTCCACCAGAAGGTTGCCGGGATCAAGGTCGGTCTCGATCCAGGGGCCCAGGGGACAAAACGTATCAAAGGATTTCGCCCGGGTCCACTGGTTGTCCTGTTTCTGCAGGTCCCGCGCGGTAACGTCGTTTGCACAGGTGTACCCGAGAATGTGGCCCGACGCTTGTCGAGCGGAAACGTTTCGCACCCGGTCTTTGATCACCACCCCGAGCTCAGCTTCGTAGTCGACCCGTTTGCTCATGGCCGGTACGACGATCGTATCACCGGGCCCGACGATGCTGGTGGACGGCTTGAGAAAAATAATTGGGCTTTCCGGAATCGGAAAACCCAACTCAAGAGCGTGATCACGATAATTGAGCCCCACGGCGACGATCTTCGTGGGAATGCAGGGCGCCAGAAGTTTTATGCTGTCGATCGCATGGGACCTCTTTACAACGTCGAAGGAGCCGAAGAAATCACCTTCCAGTTCCCGGACCTCGTTGCCGCTCAAAACTCCCTGCGATTCCCTTCCGTCAACCTGAAATCGAACGAGCTTCATCGAGCCCTCCGGGACCACGAGAGTATGTCAGGTCTGAGTACTGAGGACTGAGCGGGGAGCAAAAACCTCTCTCAGTCCTTGTATTATTTCTTGTCGATCCACTCCAGAAGTTTTTCTTCCGGAAGATATCCGGAAAGCACGGTCCCGTCGTCACGGACCAAGGTCGGCGTGCCGTTGAATCCCAGCTTTGCCGCCAGCTCCTTGTTCTTCTCAATCTGGTCGGGCGGACACGTCGGCTCCGGCACGGTTTTTCCAGAGAACGCATCGTCGAGCATCTCTGCCGATTTTGAGCACTGGATTGCCTGGGCCTTCTTGAAGGCATCCTCCTTGTGCATGGGAAGCGGGTTCAGAATAATTTCAAAGGCAATGTCGGTCCGCTTTGCGATGATCTGCTTGATGATCTTGTGGAGCTCCCGGCAGTAGGGGCAGTCGGGATCGCTGAACACGATGACTTTCTTTGCGGCGGTCTTGGACCCGAGGAGGATGGCATTCCCCGTGGGGATCTTGGAAAGGTCAACTTTCCGTGCCGGGGGCTGTTTGCCGAGCGGATCCACGGGAACGATTTGTCCAGCAATGAGAAACTTCTTCGAGAAGTCGAGATACAGCGAGCCGTGTTTCCCTTCGCCGGCCTCCACGTCGATCTGCCACACGCCCTTGATCGGCGACGCCTTTATATCCGTGACCGTGCCCGTTGGCACGATCTTCTTAACGATGACCTCGGCGTCCTTTTTGTCGAGCTTGTGGCAGTCAAGGCAGGGCTTATCGCCTTTTTTCGGCGGAAAGGCATGGACGCCCGATGCCAGGAACGCAGTGCACAGAAGAGCAAGCATGATGGTGATAGTGAATACTTTTTTCATTGTAGACTCCCTTTGTAAAGTAATATCCGAGTGAGGAAACTCGTGTGATTCCTATTTCAATCCCAGTACGTCCTGCATGTCGTAAAGGCCGGGTTTCCTGCCCACGACCCACTTGGCGGCACGCACGGCCCCGCGGGCGAACATGTCTCGTGTGTGGGCCCGATGAGTAAGCTCGATCCGCTCGCCCATGCCGATGAAGTAGACCGTATGCTCGCCCACAATATCGCCGCCCCTGATGGTCTGCATGCCGATCTCTTCCTTTGTCCGTTCCCCCGTGATGCCCTCGCGGTGGTAATTGGCGACCTGGCGATAGTCGCGGCCCAGGGCGCGCGCCACCACCTCTCCCATCCGTACGGCGGTGCCCGAAGGCGCGTCTTTTTTCATCCGATGGTGCGACTCGACGATCTCCACGTCGAAATCGTTCCCCAGAATCTTCGCGATATCGGCGAGCGCCTTGAAGCAGACATTCACGCCGACGCTCATATTCGGCGAAAGGACGCAGGGGATTGTCCGGACATAATCGGCGACTTTGGCGAGCTGCTCCTTCGTAAAGCCCGTTGATCCGATGACAGCCGGCCTGCCGAGTTCTGCGCAGGCCTTTAAATGTTCCAGGCTGGCCTCGGGGAACGTGAAGTCGATGAGGACGTCCCCGGCCTTGAGCGCTGAAGAAAGGTCGTCCGTGATCCCGATCCCCAGGGCCGTGACGCCGGCGGGACCGCCCGCGTCCTGGCCGAGGAGGGAATGTCCCTTTCTTTCCACGGCCTTGCCGAGTGCGATGCCTTCCGATGCGGAGAGCACGTTGATGATGCGAGAACCCATGCGGCCTGCTGCGCCGGTTACGACTGCTTTGATCATATGCAACCTCGATTCAGCCACAGAGGCAAAGAGACAGGGAGAATCGATTCTCTGCGTCCCCGGTGTCTCCGCGGCAAATGGCTATCGGCTATATCAATCCGTACTCCTTGAGCGCCTTTTTGAGCTTGTCCTTGTTTGCGTCCGCCATGGGGCAAAGCGGCAAGCGGAACTCCTCGCTGATCTTGCCCATGAGCGCAAGCGCGGTCTTGACCGGGATCGGATTGGTCTCGATGAACATGGGGCCGTGGAGCGGCTCCAGCTTGTAGTGCAGCCTCTTGGCCTCCTCGGTTTTGCCTGCAAAGAATGCGTCGAACATGGCCGCACAATCCGCGGGCGCGATGTTCGCCGTTACCGAGATCGCGCCTACGCCGCCCAGGGCAAGCATCGGGAACGTGGTGAAATCGTCGCCGGAAAGCACGTCGAAGTCTTTGCCGCACAGCCGGATGATCTCGCTCACCTGCTTCATGTCGCCGGTTGCCTCCTTGATGCCGACAATGTTCTTCTTTTCCCGAAGGCGCGCGACCGTCGCAGGGAGCATGTTGACGCTTGTTCTTCCCGGAACATTGTACAGGACGATCGGCATGTCCGTCGAATCGGCCACGTGCGCAAAATGCCGGTAGAGCCCTTCCTGCGTGGGCTTGTTGTAATAGGGGGTGATGAGCAGAACGCCGTTGGCGCCCGCCTTCTGCGCGAACTTCGTCAGCTCCAGCGTTTCGGAGGTCGAGTTCGAGCCTGCGCCGGCAAGGACCGGGACACGCTTGTTGACCGTTTTCACCGTAAATTCGACGACGCGGTGGTGCTCCTCATGAGACAGCGTGGCGGATTCCCCGGTCGTACCGCAGGGAACGATCACGTCCGTACCGTTCTTGATATGAAACTCTATGAGATCGCCGAGAGCTTTTTCGTCAATTTTCCCGTTCTTGAACGGCGTTACAATCGCAACCATTGAACCTTTAAACATGACAGCCTCCTTAAGACATCTTTCTCCACAAAACTCGAAACTAAATATGATACTTTTGTAAAAAGTCAAAATCCACCGCGGAGGCGCAGAGACGCAGAGAAAAAGACTTTACAAATTGAATGGTTCTCTCGGCGTTCTCTGCGGCTCTGCGGTTAAATCCGACTTTTTACGAGATCATCAAATATACAGCGTTCCCTCGCAGATCACCTCGGCGTTCCCTTCGAGGTATATCCCGCTGAATGCTTCCGCAATTCGCTCAAACGAAACCGTCAGCGTCTCTCCGCCCCGGGTGTGGACTTCGACAGGCGAAAAAACTGCGCCGAGCGCGCCGGCAATCAGAGCGCCGGCAACCGAGCCCGTGCCGCAAGCCAGGGTCTCGCCTTCCACACCGCGCTCGTAGGTCCTGATGCGAAGCTTGCGCCTGCTGTCGATCTGGATGAAGTTCACGTTCGTGCCCGCGGGTTTGAAAAGCTCATGATACCGCGTCGTTCTCCCTACGCGGTCAACGTCTTCGTTCTCGATGTCCTTGGACAGGTAGACCAGGTGCGGCACGCCGGTGTCGATGTAATGGCCCATCCGTATCCCGCTGTCGAGCGGCACGGCGATGTTCATGCGGAGGCCCGCGGCGCCGGTGAGCTGGACCTTGACCGAGTGGGGCTTTACCTGGGCATGGATGATCCCGGCAAGCGTCTCAAAAGCCATGTCCTTTTTGGCAATTTTTTTGACGAAGGCGAAACGCGCGGCGCACCGGGAACCATTGCCGCACATCCCGGCCTCGCTTCCGTCGGCGTTGAAGAACCGCCACTTGAAGTCAACCTTCTTTGACGGCACGATCACGATCAGACCGTCGGCGCCCACCGAATAATGCCGGTGGCAGAGCGTCGTCGCAAGGTCTTTCAGGTTCTTCCCTTTCAGGATGTTCCTGCGGTTGTCGATCAGGATGAAATCGTTGCCGCTCCCCTGCATTTTATAAAAGGGTATTTTTTTCATGACCCGGCCAGCACCTCGTTCAGAATGTCTATCCCGCGAGCTGAAATCCGAAATGCCTTTTATCCCGCCAGCCACCGCGGGATTTTCTCGCCCTTGAAGAGATCATTGTAGGTCTCGCGTTCGCGAACGACGAAATATTCGTTTCCCCGGACCATGACTTCGGCAACCCGCGGCCGGGAATTATAGTTTGACGACATGGAGAAGCCATAGGCCCCCCCGCTCATGACGGCCAGGAGGTCCCCGCGCCTGACCGCCGGCATTTCCCGCTCTTTGGCCAGGAAATCGCCGGACTCGCAGATCGGGCCGACCACGTCGACCACATCATGCGGGTCCTGCGCTGCGGGCTCGACGATTGGCTTGATTTCATGGTATGCCTCGTAGAGGCTCGGGCGGATAAGGTCGTTCATGCCCGCGTCAACGATCAGAAACTTTTTTTCTCCCGTTTCCTTGTGGTAGAGGACGCTTGTCACCAGGATGCCGGCGTTCCCGACAATGGCCCTGCCCGGTTCGAGCACCAGGGTGCAGCCGCAATCCTTGAGGAGCGGCTGGATCGCCGCTGCCAGCTCCCGGGGGAGCGGCGGTGTTTCGTCCTTGTACGTAATGCCGAGCCCCCCGCCGATATCGATATATTTGATATTCATGCCTGCGGACTTGAGCTCCTTGATGAAGGCGACGACTTTTTCGAGCGCATCGACGAAGGGCTGGACCTCGGTGATCTGCGAGCCGATGTGGTGGTGCACGCCGACGATCTCCACGTGGGAGAGGGACCTGGCCATCTGGTAATACTCGAGCGCCTGTTCG
>DAIDTZ010000244.1 GCA_027456925.1 Nitrospirota bacterium | reverse complement strand
ATTGCGAGGAGCGGAGCGACGCGGCAATCTCGATTTATCAGGCAGATAGGAACTACGAGATTGCTTCGCTACGCTCGCAAAGACGGCTTTTCTGACTTTTTACGAGTTACCGCGAGCGGAGTCGCCTCCGGAACCCTTTCTGTCGATTGTCCGTGACGTATTTTGCTAATGAACGCGATATTCGGTGTAGTGTTTTCAGCCACCTGCTAATTCTTATTTGTTTATATAATTTCAACACATTGTTTTTTTGAGCTTTATGTTATTCACAGGCACGGTATTATTTTTGCAACAAAACCTTAATTTGAGAAGACCAATGCGGGAAAATGCACGCCGACAGTTTGTATTTTCCCGGTTTTTCACCTATCCATTACATGCACAGAACATGATCAGCGGAGGACCATATGGGCGTTGCAGTGAAAGAGTCGGGAGATAAAAGATCTATACTGCTCAACGGGGACCTTACTCTGCAGAATGCGGAATCGTTGCGAAAAGCTTTTCTCAAGGCGCTGGTGGAGTCGGACGACGTGTCCCTCGTTTTTAAAAACGTCCGGGACGTGGATCTGTCTTGTCTCCAGCTGTTTTGCTCCGCACACCGGAGCGCGGAGCGCCTGCAGAAGCGGCTCGCCATCGAGGGCGCAGTGCCGAAAGCGCTCAAGGACGCCGCTGACGAGGCGGGGTATTGCCGCCTCAAGGGTTGCAAACTGGACCGCGACGAGAGCTGTCTTTGGATTGCCGTAGCAGGAGAAAACCATGGATAACCATCCAAACCCGCCGGAAGAGTATTCCCCCGACCAGATCATCAAGGAACTCCGGGAGACCTTTCAAGAGGAGGCCGATGAGCTCCTTGCCGAGCTGGAAAGCGCGCTGCTGGAGCTGGAGAAGGACCCCGGCGATAAAGAACAGATCGGCCGGGTCTTCCGCGCCATGCACACCATCAAGGGCTCCGGAGGAGCCTGCGAATTCCATGATGTCGTGCTCTTTACGCACGAGCTGGAAACGGTTTTCGACAAGATCCGGAACAGCAAAATGACTGCCACGCCGGAGATCATCAACCTGACCTTGGCCGCGCGCGACCAGATCAAGGCCATGTTCGACAGCTATTACAAGGGCGGGTCCGTCGATGAGGCGAAGACCCGCGAAATTCTCGCTGTGTTGCAGAAACTGGCGCCTGAGAGCGGCGGCCGTGAAAAAACAGACGTGCCCGCGACGAACAACGCGCGGAAAAGCCGGGAAGCGAGCGCCGTGACCTATCGGATCCGGTTCCGGCCGAATCCCGGGATCTTCAGCCAGGGCACGAATCCCGTCCAACTGCTGAACGAACTGCGTCAGCTCGGTCCCTACAAAGTCGTGGCCCAGACCGAGGCCGTGCCCTATCTTGAGGACGTCGATCCCCAGGCCTGCTACACGTTCTGGGATGTGATCCTGACGACCGACCGGGGCCTGGACGCCATTCAGGATGTTTTTATCTTCGTCAAAGACAGCAGCGAACTGACCGTCAGCGTCATTGACGAGGAAGGGCTGCTGGAAGACGCAACAGCGTATAAGAAGCTCGGCGAGATCCTGCTGGAGCGGGGCGATCTGACGACGGAAAACCTCCGGAAAGCGCTCCAGTCGCAAAGGAAAGTCGGCGAAACGCTCGTCGAAACCGGCGTTGTTTCCCCGGCCAAGGTGGAATCGGCCTTGTTGGAACAGCAACATGTGCGGGAGATGCGCGAGCAGCGGCACAGCATCGATGCAATGTCGAGCATCCGCGTGGCGACGGACAAGCTGGACAGCCTGGTCAACCTGGTGGGCGAACTGGTCACGGTCCAGGCCCGCCTGAGCCAGACGGTGCTTTCGCAGGGAAATGCGGAGCTGTCGTCGATCGCCGAGGAAGTGGAGCGGCTCACGGCCTCGCTCCGCGACAATGCAATGAACATCCGCATGCTGCCCATCGGCACGACGTTCAGCAAGTTCAAACGAATCGTTCGCGACCTGTCCGCGGAGCTGGGCAAGGAGATCGCGCTCACGACCGACGGCGGGGAAACGGAACTGGACAAGACCGTCATCGAGCGCCTGAGCGATCCGCTGGTCCACATCATCAGGAACAGCATCGGCCACGGCATCGAACTTCCGGAAGCGCGCGCTCTTGCCGGCAAGCCGAAAAGAGGGACGATCCGCATTTCGGCATTGCATTCCGGCGCTCATGTGCTGATCCGGGTGGAGGACGACGGGGCGGGGCTGGATACCGAAGCCATTCGCGCGAAAGCCGTTACGAAGGGCTTGATCCAAAAAGACGCGGACCTGCCTTAGGAGGAACTGTGGGAGCTTATTCTCGCGCCCGGGTTCTCCACGGCAAAGTCCGACACGGGCGTATCGGGGCGCGGCGTGGGCATGGACGTGGTCAAGCGGGCCATCGACGGGCTCCGCGGCTCCCTGTCGATTACGAGCGCCAGGGGCAAAGGCACGGCAATCACGCTCAAGCTGCCGCTCACGCTCGCCATTATCGACGGCTTCCTGACCAGGATCGGGATGGAATACTTTATTTTCCCGTTGTCGCTTGTTGAAGAGTGCGTGGAGCTCTCGCGGGAGGCGTCGAAGGCAACGCATGGACGGCACCTGGCGCACGTGCGCGGGCAGCTTGTGCCCTATATCCGTCTTCGGGAACATTTCATGGTGAGCGGCACGCCGCCCGGCTTCGAACAGATCGTCATCACGAACGTGGACAACAGGCGGGTCGGCATGGTTGTGGACACGGTGGTCGGAGAGCACCAGACGGTCATCAAGTCCCTCGGCCGGTTTTACCGCCAGGTGGACGGCATCTCGGGCGCAACGATCCTGGGAAGCGGGACCGTGGCGCTGATCCTCGACATTCCGAGGCTGGTCCGGTTGGTTGAGCAGCAGGAAGCGCAGCTGACCAGGGGAGGTGAGCTATCTTAAAATCAGGGAGTACACCTTTTTGTTAAAGACTTTGCATAGTCACGAGCATGTGAACCACAGCGGAACAGATGTCCCATGGCACGACGGAGCAGGCTGCCCCGGCGGAAGAGGCGTCGTCGGTCGAAGAGATGAACGCCACGATCAGGCAGAACGCCGGCAAGGAGGAACGTATGGCAACAGCAGGCATCATGGAAACTACACAGTATCTGACCTTTAAGCTCGACGATGAAGTGTTCGCCCTCGATATCACGAAGGTCCGGGAGGTCCTGGATTTTACGACGGTCACCAAGGTCCCGCGGACGCCGGACTTCATGCGCGGCGTGATCAACCTTCGCGGCAGCGTGGTGCCGGTGGTGGATCTGCGACTCAAGTTCGGCATGACGAAGACCGAGAAGACGGTAAACACCTGCATCATCATCGTTGAGGTGAACGTGGACAACGAGACGACGATCCTTGGCGCGCTCGCCGATTCGGTGCAGGAGGTGATGGACCTGGAGCCGGACCACATCGAGCCGGCGCCGAAGATCGGGACAAAGCTCCGGACCGACTTCATCAAGGGCATGGGCAAGCGGGACGAGCATTTCGTCATTCTCCTGGACATCGACAAGGTGTTCTCGACCGACGAGCTCGCCCTGGTGCAGACAAAACAGGCGGAAGCGCTGACCGGCGAGAGCTGAAGGCGGCGGTCTCCCATGGGGAGAAACAGCAACCATGAGCCAGGCTGGGCCTCTTGCAAAAGTTATCTACTCGTCGGAAGTTCATGGCACGGGGATGTTGAATCCCGCGACGTGCAATCCCGGGCTTCTGCCGGAGGGGGCTCCACTTGCCTGTATTGATTTTTCCCGGTTCGCAGTAAGCCTGTCGAACTGCTTGCTATACTTTTGCAAGAGGCTTACTATGGCAGACGTCTCCGGGGTTCCCGAAGTGATATGGCGTACGAGTCATCTTGCCAGGGACCTTTGCTCCAGGCTTGACGCCGTCAGTGCCAAACAAATCCATTTCAAAAAGACAGAAATTTTCTTGCAACGGCCTCTGTTTTGTTCCGGTTTGTCCGGGTTAGGTGCATCCCATGACTGAACGCAGGACCTCTGTGGATACGACGCATAAGATGACCGGCCATGACTTCGAGCGCCTGAGCCGGTTCATCTATGGCCACTGCGGCATAAAAATGCCCCCCGCCAAGAAGATCATGCTGGAGTCGCGCCTCCAGAAACGGCTCCGGATGCTCAGCATGACGTCCTTTCGCGATTATTGCGACCTCCTGTTCAAGTCGCCGGAAGGCGGCAGCGAGCTGGTGCACATGATCGATGCCGTGACGACGAACAAGACCGATTTTTTTCGCGAGCCCGTGCACTTCTCTTTTCTGACCGAAACCGTGCTGCCGGAGTTCATGCAGGAAGGCGACAGCCACCTGCGGGCGCCCTACACCGTATGGAGCTCCGCCTGTTCTTCGGGCGAAGAGCCCTACACGCTCGCCGTGGTCATGAGCGAGTTCGAGCGCCTGAACCCCGGTTTCAAGTTCACGATCATGGCTACGGACATTTCGACAAAAGTGCTCGACAAGGCCAAGGCCGGCATTTACGACGAAAAACAGATTTCCATGATCCCCCTGTCTCTGAAGCAGAAATACTTTCTGCGGAGCAAGGACCGGGCCAAGGAACAGGTGCGCGTGACGCCGGGGCTGCGGTCGCTCGTGGCATTCCAGCGGCTCAACCTGATGGATGAACGGTATCCCGTGCGGCCGGCTTCCCTCGATGCGATTTTCTGCCGGAACGTCATCATCTACTTCGACCGCCAGACGCAATATGCCCTGCTGGAACGGCTGTGCAGGCACATCAAACCGAACGGATACCTCTTTCTGGGACATTCCGAGACCGTGCACGGGTTCGACCTTCCCCTCGTTCGAACGTCGTCGACTATTTACCGGAAGGCGCCGTGAGCCTGGGACGTCGGCGGCCTGCAGGGGCGCAAGATATTTTTTTACACTCATACCGGCGAGGTCCTGCTGAAGCGGTTGAAAAAAACAGAGGCTGCACGGAGACCGTGACTATGCTGAAAAAAATCCGCGTCCTTATCGTCGATGATTCCGCAGTGGCGCGCCAAACTCTCGAGGAAGTCCTGAACTCCGACCGTGAGATCGAGGTCATGGCAACGGCGGCGGACCCGTACATCGCGGCCGAAAAGATCCGCCGTGAGGTCCCCGACGTCATCACCCTCGACGTCGAGATGCCGCGCATGGACGGCATTACGTTCCTTCAGAAAGTCATGTCGCAGCACCCCATGCCCGTGGTCATCTGTTCGAGCCTGACCGACGCAGGTTCGGAGACGGCGCTCAAGGCGCTCGAATACGGCGCGATCGAGATCATCCAGAAACCCCGCGTCGGGACCAAACAGTTCCTGGAAGAGTCGAAAGTCAGGATCTGCGACGCGGTGAAAGCGGCGGCCCAGGCAAAGCTCACGCGCATTTTCCCTGCCGAGCGTGTGATCCCGCCGAAACTCACGGCAGACGCCATCCTCGCCAAGGCGAACAACCGGTCGGAAGCCATGCTCCGGACAACAGACAAGGTTGTCGCCGTGGGCGCGTCAACGGGCGGGACGGAAGCTCTGAGCGCCTTCCTCCAGGCCATGCCGCTCGACTCGCCGGGCATAGTCATTGTCAAGCATATGCCGGAAAATTTCACCAAGGCCTTTTCCACACGCCTGAACACCATTTGCCGCATATCGGTCAAGGAAGCGGAGAACAACGACACGGTGCTCCGGGGGCGGGCTTTGATCGCGCCGGGGAATCATCACTTGCTCCTGAAGCGGAGCGGCGCGCGCTACTACGTGGAGATCAAGGACGGGCCGCTGGTCTCCCGCCACCGTCCCTCGGTGGACGTTCTGTTCCGGTCCGCCGCGCGCTACGCTGGCAAGAACGCCGTGGGCGTGATCATGACCGGCATGGGCGACGACGGGGCCAAGGGCATGCTCGAAATGAAAGACGCGGTGGCGTTCACTATCGCCCAGGACGAGGAATCGTGCGTGGTTTTCGGCATGCCGAAAAAGGCGATCGAGCTTGATGCCGTCGACCGCGTACTGCCGCTTTCCGCCATTCCCGCTGCGGTCATACGCGAGACAAACGGGTAGCGGGATACGGCTGTATCGTCCTAACCCGGACAAGTCGGAAAAGCTTCTGACAGGATAACAGGATAACATCTGGTAAGTGCGGATTTTGCTTAAATAACTTCCTGTAAATCCTGTTATCCTGTCAAAGGTTTAAGATTTTTCTATCCATTTTGCGCAGAATTTCATTCGTAACTGACTAAAAACAGCAGTTGGACGCAGATGAACGCAGATATTCGCTGATAAAACAAAATGTCCAGTTGGGAAAGCGGCTTCACCAAAACAGTGATTGACGTCATTATGCCGCGCATGAACGGCGGCGAGGTGGGGGCCGCGGTCCGCAAGAATAAACCCGGCGCACGAATCCTGTTCATGAGCGGCTACCCGGCGGACTTCGTGCAACAGAAGAGC
>DAIDTZ010000243.1 GCA_027456925.1 Nitrospirota bacterium | reverse complement strand
ATCGGTGCCAGCATGAGCCCGGCGCGCGCGGGCGCCATACCGAGGACGAGCTGGAAAAAAAGAGGCAGGAATACGGCTGCGCCGAACAGGCCCATGAACGTAAGCCCCATGACGCCGGAGGCGATCACGAACACCCGGTTGCGAAAGAGGTGCGGTGAGAGCACAGGCTCGGCGGAACGCCGTTCCGTGTACATGAGCAGGATGGACAGCACGGCTGCCGATGCGGCCAGTGACATAATCAGCGGAGACGTCCAGGGATACCGCACTCCGCCCCAGCTCAGCACCAAAAGCAGGGTCACGGTAGCCGCAGCGAGCAGCATCGCTCCCGCGTAGTCGATCTTGTGCGAGACCTTATGAAGCGGCCGGTGAAAACCGAAAACGATAAGTGTGAGCGCCAGGATTCCGATGGGCACGTTGACATAGAAAATCCAGCGCCACGACAAGGCATCGGTAATGAACCCTCCCAGAAGCGGCCCCGCGACACTCGAAAAAGCGAATACGGCGCCGAACAGTCCCTGGTACCGGCCGCGCTCGCTGGGAGCGACTACGTCGGCTATGGTGGTCTGCGCAAGCACCATGAGACCGCCCCCGCCAAGTCCCTGGATCCCGCGAAAAACCACAAGCTCCGTCATCGAGCGGGACAAACCGCACAGGCTCGACCCGACGAGAAAAATAAGGATCGCGGCGACAAAGAGCGGTTTGCGTCCGTACATGTCGGAAAGCTTGCCGTAGAGGGGCGTCGTGGCTGTCGCGGTCACGAGAAAGGACGTGACGACCCACGACAGATGGGAAAGTCCGCCGAGATCGCTCACGATCCGCGGCAATGCAACGCCGACGATGTTCTGGTCGAGCGACGCAAGGGCCAGGGCAAGCATCAGGCCGGCAAGCACGATCCGGACCTCGCGGGAAGATACCGGCACGGATTCGTGTACGTCCGTCGGTGTCGGTCCGCTCATCATTTCCTTCCTGATCTGCAAGCCCGCCCTTTGCGCGAAGCACGCTGTTTCACGATCAAGCCCGGTGCAAGACAGTTCATCCGTAACCGCCCCATCAAAACTCCTTTATGCATTGCCGTGCGGTTTACATAAATTTATCCGTGTGGAATTCGTGCCCGCAGAAACGAGACGGGATAAACACCTTCTTACGCGGTGTTTATCCGGAGGGTGGCAAAATGTAGCGGAGATAGTACCATTTCCTTCTGCAATTGTCAAAGCTGCCGCGTGCAGATACACAAACGCACGTTAGTCTTTTGCTACACTGCTTACATTCCGGAAGCGCGCGTTTTCCAGAAGCCTGTCCTCATGCAGTCCTTCCCCCTCACTCTCCGTAATCTGCGCAAGGGCGTCCCGCATGAGGTGACAGGCATGAGCAAGCTTCTCGTTCGCGATCCGATAGTAAATGTTCGTCCCCTCTCTTCTGGTTCTCAGAAGTCCCCGCATGCGCATCACCGCGAGATGCTGAGAGGTATTCGCTTTCGTCGTCGCAAGGGCTTGCGCAATGTCGCTGGCGGTCAGTTCCCCATCCTTGAGCAGGTTGATGACCTCAAGCCGCTTGTAATTGGAGAAGGTCTTGCAGACTTCAGCCTGAAACTCCAGAATCTTTTTTTTCATGAAGGAACACCGGCCTCTTGTTTCGGATTTGGTTAGAAGGTCACGTTCTGCCTTTTCATCAGGAGTTCTCCGAGATAGGAGCCCGGTTTGACCTCGGCGTTTTTGATCCATTCCGCGCCTTCGAGGCCGTAGGGTTTTACGCAGGACGCGCAGATGTAAAACTTGCAGTCAAAGTCTTCCACCAGGCTTTTCATGAGCTCGGCAACCGGGGAGAACCCCTTCTGCCACGTGACCGACTCGGCAAAGCCTTTCCGCGCCAGGTGCACGCCTTCGTTCATGAGAAAGAAATCTATTTTTGCGTCAAAGGCCGCCATGTTCGTCGCGAGCTGGAGCGCTGCCGCAGCGCGCTCTATCGCGTCATAAGAGTGGGTGAGAACAAATACGAATTCCTTGTTTTCCATCGTGGTCCTCCTGTCGTTTTCTTTTTCCGGCAGAGAAGCGAACTCTTAATGGGCGCATCCGCCGTCGGTGCTGTGGCCGCCGCAGCAGCCCTGGAGCGTCAGTTCGGGAAGGCTTTGCGTTGTGAGCAGGGTCATATTCGCCCCTATGGTCTCCGCCTGCGAGCGGTGCACTTTGATCCCCATCTGGTTCAGCCGGGTGAGCGCGCCCGCGCCGATGCCGCCGACCACGATCGCATCGACTTGCTGATTATCGAGCGCCTTCATCGGGTTGCACGCGCCATGGGTGTGGTGCTGGTCTCTGTTATTGATCGATGCAATGCTGTTCGTGTCCGTATCAACGACCACGAATATCGGCGCCGAGCCGAAATGATTGTACACCGAGCTGTCGAGTCCGTCGTTTTTCTGTACTGGAAAGCAAATCTTCATGTTATGTTCCTCCTGGTTATACGTTTCCTGCGATTATTCAAATACGATGGCCCCGCCTTTGCTCAGGGCCTCCGCGACCTTCTTTCGTGCGGCAGCAAGCACTCTCTGTACGGTCCCCCGTGATATGCCCATTCTGGAACCGGCTTCTTCCTGCGTGAGATCGTCGAGGTCGCACAGTTTCAGCGCCTCGAGCTCGTCACGGGACAGCGATATCTGTTTGACCTCGGACATCGGTATGCCCGTAGGCTTGAATGCTTTTCCTTTGAACGTGCATTGACAATGTCGCGGTTTTTTGCAGCGGGGAGACATAGTGGCCCTCTTTTGTTATGTGCATATGCACATAACTTACCAGACTCCTTCACGCGTGTCAAGCGTTTAAATTATAATTATGACTCCCTCTCCCGCGAACGCTGTTTTTCTCAATTGATATTTTGGAAGAAAGCCCGCCTCCCGGCTTAAAGCGGGTTGTTTGGTTTTTTCTATCTTCTCCATCCCGCCCATGCGGGAACACCATTCCTGTCCCTGAGGACGAGGACGCTGTCGCCCTTTTTTATTTCCGAGGCGATAATTGCCGGTTTACCGGAGATCGTAACGCGCGAACCCTTCACCTCCAGCGCGTCGCCCTTCTGTATCTTCGTATCTTGCCGTTCAATGTACCACTCAGGGCCAAGATGAACGTCCACGGGCCCTTTGTCCGTTTTGAGCGTAAGGTGAATTCCCGAATACATGCCTTTCATGGGCGTTATTTTATTGATTGAATCCACGGTGCCCGAGACGGTCTCCACGGTCGCAGGATTGAACATTCTCTGGTACTGCGACCCCATGCCCCACCCGCCGCTGCCGCGATAACC
>DAIDTZ010000242.1 GCA_027456925.1 Nitrospirota bacterium | reverse complement strand
AGAGGTATGAACTTGCCTTGGGAATAGTCGTACTCTTTGTACTTCGCCATACTCCTCCCGTGGGTGAGGGGTTTTGATGGTTCAGAAGTGCGTATCGATGGCGCTACTATAGCATAAAATGACTTTTTCTACACCTTCAACGTGACGCTGAGGGGCGCGTTTTTAGCGACCCTCTCGATCGTTCAGGTTAGATCGTCGCTCACGACGCGCTATGTACTTTCGCTTTTCTTTTCTTTGCTATCGCTGTCACGATTCTTGACAATATGAACCACTGCAAATATCCAACAACGAAAAATAAGGCCCAGGCGAGAAAGAGTACGAGGCGATTATCATATATGTGCATTTGTTTTTGGCCAAACAGATCAAGCATGCTAATTTCCAGGGCAAAACCAAGCCAACTTGCAGGAAATGAAATAATGAACATTACGAAAGTCAATGTGTTCGCTATTTCGCTCTCTTTCTGTCCATCAAGAAAAAATAACGCAGCTAGCAGAGCAAGGATTGAAATCACTATCCAAGCCCTAATAAAACCCCATACCTTTTTATAGTCCATTTTGGGTTTTCACCGTTTTTTTTGTATGCAATTGAGCCTAATGATACTTATCAATCTCTGTAGCTTCTTCATCAGACTTTAAATATTCGTGTGGTATCTCGGCCTCAGATTCGCTGAAACGTAGGGCTCGATTAGCAGCTTCGCATGTGCAATCACTTTCACCGACGCGTGAGGAGTCATTAGACATAATGGTTGACAGTTGAAAATCAAGTGACCTGCCCCTTGCAACGTGGGTTATACTTGGGAACTAGGTTCCCAAATACAGAGCCACAACCAAGGAGGCAGGTCATGAAGCATTGTATCATTTTTGTTGGACTCGATGTACACAAAGATTCTATAGATATCGCCCTGGCCGATGACGGCAGAAACGGGGAGATCAGATTCTACGGCACCATCGGCGGAGATCTGGATTCGCTCGATAAGGCGATCCGTAAATTCCGTCGTTCCGGTGTTGAACTTCGCTTTGTATATGAAGCAGGCCCCTGCGGCTATGAGATCTACCGACACCTGACCGCGCAGGGATTCCACTGCGATGTTATCGCGCCTTCGATGACACCGAAGAAGAGCGGCGATCGTATCAAAACAGATCGGCGGGATTCATTATCACTGGCTCGGCTCTACCGGGCGGGCGAATTGACGCCGGTTTACGTTCCCCGCGAGGACGATGAAGCTATGCGAGACCTCGTCCGGGGCCGGGGAGACGCCATAAACGCGGCCCGGAAGGCCCGGCAACGCTTGAGTGCTTTCATTCTCCGCCATGGCTTCCGGTATTCGGGCAGAAAGGCGTGGAGCGTAGCCCATCTGCGGTGGCTTGCAGGCATCAAGATGCCGCATCCGGCTCAACAGATCACCCTGCAGGAGTACATCCACAGCATTGAAGAGAACTCGGAGCGAGTTGATCGCGTAACAGAGCAGATATTACAACTGATTCCGGCATGGCGCATGGCACCGGTTGTCGTTGCCTTTCAGGCGCTACGCGGCGTGGCAGCCATCGTTGCAGCCACCATGGTAGTCGAGATCGGAGACCTCAGACGGTTTGAGAATCCAAGGCAACTCATGGCCTATCTGGGTTTGGTTCCCTCGGAAAACTCCAGCGGCCAGACAACCAAGCGGGGCGGTATTACGAAAACGGGCAACAGCCATGCCCGACGCGCCTTGATCGAAGCGGCACAGACGTATAGCTTTCCAGCCAAAGTCAGCAGAGAACTCCGGAAGCGTCAGGAGGGTTTGTCGCGCGAGATTAAGGCAATATCCTGGAAAGCTCAGGTGCGGCTCTGTGGACGCTTCCGCAAACTCATGGCTAAGGGGAAAAACCGAAACCGGACTGTAACCGCGATTGCACGAGAGCTTTCCGGGTTCATGTGGGCCATAGCCAAGGAAGTTCCCATGCCGGCATAAGGCCAGAAACAGCTTTCAAAGAACACTGCCGCTTTTAAGGAGAGCAGCCAGGATCAAATACAACTTATCCAGAGCATCACCAGAGACGCGACCACGATCAGGAGAACTCTCGTTGACCCTATGGAATAAGGCATTGCCGAACTTCCGCTTTTAGAGCGAGACAGCTCCGCGATGGAGACAAGTCATGCGGTCAAATCCGCGAATATCAGAGTGATCAATCGTCGCCGATAGGTCCCGTCTCTGGTTATGCCCTGGAGCAATAGCTGATAGCATCCCCTTTAGACAAAGGGGCAGGGAAACTGTTTTCTCCTTGACAACTGTCAACCATATCAGGGTCAGGTCCATACTCTTTACCTTTCGTAGTGTCCACACAGAATTCTGCTCACATAGGCGGCGTGCACGCCGATGACTACGCGAAGGACGTTGTTGCACTCATTGCGTCGTAGAAATCTGTCATCTATAATTGCTCAAACTCCCTCCGCCGCGTCCTCGGCCTTCCTGTATCTCTCCACTTCTCAAATACGCTCATTATCACCCTATGTCAAGCAGAATGTCATGCTCCGAACGCACTATGCTCTCCAGGTGAGCCAGCATGAAAATCTCAAAAGAAAAGCCGGTCGAAGATGAGCTTCGTCATCTCCAACCGGCTTGGTGCTGGTCTTCCCGTGAAAAGTAATTTCTATATTTCGCTCGGCTTGCTGCGTTTCTTCTTTTTCTTCGGTTTCTTGCCGCCAGTTTTCTTCCCTGCCTCGTCGGCCTGTTTCTTTTCAATCGCCGATGACGGAGTTGTTTTCGTCGTCACCTGCGGTTCTTTTATTGCCGGTTTATCGATCACTGACGCGGTAGGCGCGGAGGCTGGCTGCGAAGTGCCTGCCGGAGAACTGGCAATCTTTTCGCGATCCTTCGAAAGAATCGTGGGCGTAGTCCTTGACGTAACCTGTGGTTGCGACGGAAGAATGACCGGGGGATGGTCAATCAGACGCATTACTGCTGATTGATAATAATATGCGGCAACCCCGGCGGCCATCACGAGAACCATTGAAGCTGCGATGATCGCGGCCCTCCTCGGGGCGCGGCTTGCCACTTTTGGGACCAGCACGGTCTCCTGCTCCGGTGCTGCATCGAACACGTTCATGGAAACAAGGTAGCCGGCGATCCGCTGGAGGGACGCCGCTTTCGTGGTCCTGCCGACGAGCCGCTTTCCGAGTTTTTTCTGGACTTCGAGCACGGACCCATACCGTCGTTTGGGTTTTTTCCGCAGGCACTTCTTGATGGTCCATTGCAGGCCCCAGGGGATCTCGCTGTTCATGCGGCGCGGGGCAACGAATTTGTCTTTCACGATCTTGGCGGTGACCGCACGGGCGTCGTCGATAAAGGGCTTGACGCCGGTGAAGGTTTCGTACAGCACGATGCCGAGGGAGAAAATGTCCGACCGGACGTCGAGGGGCTGGCCCATGATCTGCTCGGGCGACATGTAGGACGGCGTCCCGATGAGCGTGCCGGGCAGGGTCAAAGCTTCGAGGCCCCTGCTCTGGGCGATGCCGAATTCCATGAGCTTCACCTCGCCGTTCCGCTTGATCATGATGTTGCTCGGCTTGATGTCCCGGTGGATCAGTCCGCGCATGTGGGCGTAATCCAGGGCGTCGCAGACCTGGATCGCGATCATGACGCCGACCTCCACGGGCAGGGCTCCGGTTTTCTCGATAATATCGGCAAGGTTGGCGCCGTCCACGTATTCCATCACGATGCCGTAGTCCGGTTTCTTCCAGTAGTCGTAAATGTGGACGATGTTCTCATGCTGGAGCGAGGCGGCCACCCGGCTTTCTCGTTCGAAGCGCTGGACGATCTGCGCGTCGGCGTGGTATGCCTTCTTCAGTTCCTTGATGGCGACCGGCCGGTCGAGGGACTTCTGGACGGCCTTGTATACGGTTGCCATGCCGCCGGAGCCGATCTCGCCGATGATCCTGTATTCATCTTTTATCTGTCTCTGCATGGATTCAGATCTCCGCGATCATTACCACGACTACCGTGATGTTGTCCGCGCCCCCCCGGTCATTTGCCGCAGCGAGCAGCTTTTGCACGGCCTCCCGGGGCGGCAATGCAGACAGCATCCCGGCGATATCCTCATCCTCCACCATCTCCGTGAGTCCGTCGGTGCACAGGAGAAAGCGGTCGCCGCGTTGCAGCGGGTGCTTCGCGAGGTCGATCCTGACTTCCTCGTCGATGCCCAGCGCCCGGGTGATCACGTGGCGGTAGGGGCTCGTTCGCGCCTGCTCGCGCGTGAGCACGCCCTGACGGACCTGTTCTCCCACGAGTGAATGGTCAATCGTCAGTTGCTTGAATTCCCCTGACCGGAGGAGATAGGCGCGGCTGTCGCCGATATGGGCAAGGAACGCCTGCTTGTCCTTCAGGAGGAGCGTTGTCAGCGTCGTCCCCATGCCGGCGAGCGCCGGGGTCTGCGACTGTGCCCCGCGGATGACCCGGTTCGAGAGCACGATCGCGAGCTGGAGTGCGGATAACGCCGGATCCGCCGCGCGGACAAGTCCCGCGGGCGGGGTCCGGTCCTTTTCGCCGAGCAGGTCCGTGATGGACGATGCGAGCGTTTCCACGGCCATGCGGCTGGCGACCTCTCCCCCCTCGTTGCCCCCGACCCCGTCCGCAACGGCGTAGAGACTGAGCTCGTCGTTCAGCAGGTATACGTCTTCGTTATTGGTTCTTTTTTTCCCAACGTCGGAACCGCCGAAGGAGGTTATTTTCATTTACGAGATCTCATAGGTCCGGGGCTTTCCCGTATCATCGAGCACGAACTGGAGGGTGGTGCCTCCGACGCTGAACTTGTCTCCATGGCGCAAGTTCGTCTCTTTGATAAGCGCCCCGCTCATCCGCGTGCCGTTCGTACTCTCAAGGTCCTTCAGCAGGTAATTTCATTAACGGTATTCGATGACCGCATGCTGACGCGAGACCTGAGCGTCCTTCAGGACGATGTCGGCGCCCTTGTCCCTGCCGAGCACGGTGTATTCTTTCCTGAGCGGATATTCCATGCCTTCCGCATGCCCCTGCACGATCACCACCGAGGCCTGGAACTTTTCCGGGACCCTCTTCATTCCCTGCGCTTGTTTCAGTATTTGAGTGCCGTCATTGCCGGCTTTCGATCTTGTCATCTCACCCTCCGACGTATCGTCATCACCTGCAACCTATGATAGGGCAAACCCGGGAATACGTCAAGGTCGAAACGGGTTTTTAGGACTGCCATTTCTTCTGTCTTATGATA
>DAIDTZ010000241.1 GCA_027456925.1 Nitrospirota bacterium | reverse complement strand
CGCGACCGTGTCCGCGGGCCTGTTCACCCAGGATGAAAAGATCAAGTCCTGGGTGCAGACGCACAAAAATCACGCTTCTTCCCGCGTTGCCGATGATGTCTCTGCGATGTACAAGCTTTCCCTGCCAACGCTGGCGGGCTTTGGCTTGTATGGCCTTGCTGCGGGGGACCCCATAGCGAAAGAGACTTTTTTACTGGGCGCTGAGAGCGTTGTCATCACCGCGGTCTTTGTTCAGACCCTGAAGCGTTCCCTTGGCAGGCACCGGCCCTATACTGGAGACTCACACGACACGTGGTCCGGACCGGTTCTTTTCGATCATGGTGAAGATCTGTCCTTCCCCTCCGGCGACGCTTCAACGGCTTTTGCCATAGCGTCGGTCGTTGCAGCGGAATATGACAACGCGGTGGTTCCTCCCGTAGTGTACACCCTGTCCTCGCTTGTCGCCCTCGAACGGGTGCACAACAATGCCCACTGGTCGTCCGATGTGTTTGTGGGCTCGGCCATCGGCTATTTTACGGGGAAAGCGGTTGTCCGGTCTCACGCAGCCGGAAAAGGCAACAACCTCTCCATCGCTCCGCTGTTGGTTGGAAAGAGTCCGGGCGTTGTCGTGACGCTCCGGTATTGATGAACCGGGAAGCTGTCCTCCTCCTTTAGAGAAAAGACCGCTTGCAATACGATATAATTGAATATACCGGGTGTTCCTCAACGACTTTGTGGAAGAGGTGCCGTATGTCTGGATCAAAGATCTCTGCGCTCTTTCTCGATATTGGCGGCGTGCTGCTCACGAATGGCTGGGACCGGGCCGCGCGCAGGCGCGCTGCGGAAAAGTTCAACCTTGATCTTGAGGAGATGAATGAGCGCCACCATCTGACCTTTGACACCTACGAGGCGGGCAAGCTGAGTCTTGATGAATATCTGGCCCGGGTCGTTTTCTACAAAGACCGCTCCTTTTCCAGGGATGTTTTTAAAACGTTCCTGTTTGATCAATCTCAGGCCTATCCGGACATGATCGACCTGATTCGCAATCTCAAGGCACGGTATGGCTTGAAAGTAGCGGCGGTCAATAATGAGGGGCGCGAACTGTCGATATACCGGATCAGGACCTTTCGCCTGGATTCATTCATCGACAGCTTCATCTCGTCCTCTTTTGTCCATGTGCGCAAACCCGATGCGGACATCTACCGGGCTGCCCTCGATATTGTCCAGGCAGAGGCATCCGAAGTGTTGTATGTCGACGACCGCGAAATGTTTGTTGATGTTGCAAAGGGACTGGGAATCAAAGGAATCCATCATCAATCGTATCAAACGACGAAGGAAGCGATGGAACGTCATGGACTGTCATTGGGAACGTTCTGACCTGTTCACCCAAAAGGCACATCGCGACATCTCGTTTTTGTGTAAGAGGACCCTCCATGGGAGAAAACCCTAAGACGTCTCTTGGCGGCGAATATGACAAAAAGCTGATCAACAACGTCCATCCCGGCAACTGGAAGAACCCTGAGCCCGCGGATTGCTATAATCTCGTCGTGATCGGCGCCGGCACCGCCGGACTGGTTGCTGCTGCCGGCGCGGCAGGGCTGGGAGCGAAGGTCGCACTCATTGAACGTCACCTCTTGGGCGGCGATTGTCTCAATGTCGGCTGTGTTCCGTCCAAGGGCATCATCCGGGCCGGCCGCGCAGCACAGGACGTAAAGACTGCGGGCGACTTCGGCATTAACAGTCCCGCGGAGATTTCGATTGATTTCAATAAGGCCATGGAGCGGATGCGCCGGCTCCGGGCCGGCATCAGCGCCCATGATTCCGCAAAGCGGTTCAGCGAGCTTGGGGTGGATGTTTTTTTCGGAAGAGGACGATTTACGGGAAGCGACGGCATTGATGTGGAGGGAACGCGGCTCCGTTTTAAAAAAGCGGTGATCTGCACCGGCGCCCGCGCAACGGCCCTTGCCGTCCCGGGCATAGAAGAGGCGGGCTATCTTACCAATGAAAACATTTTCGGACTGACCGAACTTCCGCAGAAGCTCGCGGTCATCGGTGCGGGGCCGATCGGATGCGAACTGGCCCAGACCTTTGCGCGGCTGGGGAGCAAGGTCACGCTGCTCCATCGCGGAGGACAGGTCCTCCCCCGGGAAGATGCTGAAGCTGCTGAGATCGTCCAGCGGGCCCTTGTCCGTGACGGGGTTGACCTTCGCTTGCGGGTGAAGCTTGCCAGGGCCTCGAAGAAGGGGAAAGAAAAACTCCTCGTCGCAGAAGAAGACGGCAAGACCACGGAACTGTTCTTTGATGAAATTTTAGCCGGAGTCGGCAGGACCCCCAATGTGGAAGGGCTCGATCTCGAAAAGGCCGGCATAACGTTCGATCAGCAGGAAGGCGTGATGGTGAACGAGCGTCTCCAGACCTCGAATTCCCGCGTGTACGCGGCGGGCGATATCTGCTCCGCCTACAAATTTACTCATGCGGCCGATGCCATGGCCCGCATCGTTATCGCGAACGCCTTGTTCAGGTGGAGACAAACGACCTTATCGCTCGTCATTCCCTGGTGCACCTATACGGACCCCGAAGTGGCCCACGTCGGCATGTCCGAACAAGAAGCCCGGGGAAAAGGCATTGCAATCCATACGCTGACCGTTCCTCTTGCGGATGTGGACCGGGCCGTGTTGGACAACGAGACGGAGGGGTTTGCACGGGTGCATCTTAAGAAGGGGAGCGGTAAAATTCTCGGAGCAACGATCGTGGCCCGCCATGCGGGAGAGATGATCAGCGAGCTGTCCCTTGCCATGACCGCGGGATTAGGCCTGTCGTCGATCGCTAAAACCATTCATCCGTATCCCACCCAGGCCCAAGCCATCAAGAAGCTGGCCGATGCTTATAACCGGACGCGCCTTACGCCGTTTGTCAAAAAACTGCTCTTTGCATGGCTCGCGTGGCAACGATCGTGAGCCAAGCTGGAGCCGCTGTCCGGGAGTTTTCTGCTATAATGAACAAGGTGTAAATTTCAGGGAAAGACCCTCCGCGGTATGGGAGCCATGTTGATCGAGAAGAGAGGGACGAGATTGCATGTCAATGTTTTACCGGGCGAATATTACGCCTCGGACCAACCGGTTACGATACGCACGCTGCTCGGCTCCTGCGTTGCCGCCTGTCTTTACGACCCCGTCACCAAGGTCATCGGGATGAACCACTTTTTATTGAGCAACAGAAGGTACGCGCAGAACATCCCGGTCGTCCTGAGCGAAGCAGGACGGTACGGCATCCACGCCATGGAGCTGTTGATCAATGATATGCTGAAACTGGGTGCGACAAGGAAGAACTTGCGGGCGAAAGCCTTTGGAGGAGGGACAATTTATCTTGGCCCGGCAACAAAGGACAATTTTTTCTGCGTCGGTGAAGTTAATACCCGCTTTATCCGCGAGTTCCTGAAAAATGACGGGATCCCCCTGGTGGCTGAAGACCTGGGGGGAGAGCGGGCGCGCGTTATCCACTTCGTTTTTGAGGATTATGCGGTCCACGTCAAGAAAATCGCGAAAACCTCGGCTTCGAGCCTGGTCCGGGAGGAACGGCAGTTCTGGCTCAAAACCATAGAGAAACAGGAAAAGTCAAAGTTGCAGACAGACGTGTGGAAATAGCATCAGCGTCCGGCTGCCCCTGTTCCTTTTCCCGCGCTCAGGAACGTGTAGATAGCTGAAAAGTCCATTTCCCCCAATCCATTCTTTACCGCAAGAGCATACAACTCCTTTGTTGCATTGGCCAGCGGAAGCGGGACGCCGGTCTCGTAGGCCGTTTCCGCGGCAAGCTGCAGGTCTTTGTGCATCCACTGGAGCGGAAACTCCGGGTCAAACTTTCCTGCTTCAATCATGGGCCGCTTGAACGCCAGGAAGGGAGCAACGACAGGGGAGGCGAGCAGCGTTGTAAACAGCTGGTCCTTTGAGATCCCGAGCGATTCCCCGAGCACGATTGCCTCTGAAAACGTGACCATGGCCTGGGCAAGAATGATGTTGTTCACCATTTTCATCGACGTGCCCATGCCGTGCCCGCCCACGTGAAACACGGCCTTGCCAATTGCCTCAAAGAGCGGCCGCGCTTCCTCGACGTCCGCCTTCTCGCCGCCAACGAAGAACAGCAGTTGCCCCTGCTCGGCCGGTCCTTTGGAGCCGGCGACCGGGGCGTCGATGAACCTGACCTTGCGCTGCTTTGCCTCCATCGCCATGAGCTTCGAAAATGAAGGATTCACCGTGCTGCAATCTATCCAGAGAGACTGCGGAGCGAGACTTTCCAGGAAACCGTTCTTATCCAAAAGCGCGGTTTCGGCCACTGCGTCGGGTTTTGAAAGCATGGTGATGACGATCTTGACCTGTCCTGCCAGATCAGCCGGCGTCTGCGCCCGGAGCGCTCCCCGTGCGATCAGTGGTTCCGTTTTTTCTCTGCTTCTGTTGTAAACAACAAGCTCATATCCTTTTTTTTGCAGGTTCGTTGCCATGCGGCTTCCCATGATGCCCAGCCCGATAAACCCGATCTTCATAGAATCCTCCTGAGTCCGTAGTGCGCAGTCTTTCCGGCTGCTTTTGCCGGGGTTCAGCGGCCCTGTTGACGTTCCTGACGTCCTTCCCGCCCATCGCCTTTAACCGCCTTCTGCGGCTGCTGCCCCGGTTTTCTAATGATGATCCGGGGTTCACGCATTTTCCTGATCGGAAGATTTTCCGGCGGTTTCGATCTGAACACCGACGCTCCCCGTTGCCGTATCAAGGGACGTTCGTTCTTCATTTCTTCCGGCCGGATCCTGCGGAACCGCGCCGGCGGAAGCGCTTGCGGAGAAGAGGGCCGGTTCACGATCGTCGGCTGCGCGGCAACGGGCCGCTCCGGCCGCACCTGCGGCCTGTTTTCCCTGTTTGCCGGGCGCACCCGTTCTTGCTCGGGAATCTGATGGTGCCCCTGATTGCTCCTTTCGGGCACAAGGAAGATCGGCATCCTTGGTTTTTCCCGGGGCGGGACGATGTCGATGGTTGCCCCGGGACGATGTCTTGTTTCCGTAAAGGGGTTCTCATTGATCCTGACCGGCGCCCGTCTTCCCGTGCCAAAGGTGTCTCTTCGCGTAACGACGACTGCGTTGGGCGCCCCGGCGTTGACGTAGGTCCGGTTCGCCACGATTGTGTTGATATTGACGGTAGTGATATTCCTGCTCCAAGGGCCGTAATAACCGTAGCCATAATAAATCTCACCCGGAGCGAGCGGCACCCACGCCACATAGGTCGGTGTTACGACCCAGCCAACATACCCGGGACTCCAGTATGCGGAGCCGGCTGCCGGCGGGACCCAGCACCAGCCGCGGGACGCAATGAAGACCCAGCGCCCATAATGGCAAGGCGCCCAGCACCAGGGATCCCTGGCGATCC
>DAIDTZ010000240.1 GCA_027456925.1 Nitrospirota bacterium | reverse complement strand
AATGCCGAGGAGCGCTACGGCTGATTTTTTCATAATGCCGTAAAATTTTTTCTCGTAGTGCTCCCCCGACATACCAACGCGGACAAAACCTATTACGTCGCCCGCTCTCAGGACAGGGAGCGTGAGGTCATAGATTCCGCTTTTTTTAATCGTCAGGGTCGGTTCACGGTTCTGCGTCGTCTCGCAGCTAAGATGCACTTCCTCAGGCACCGTGCTCTTGCGTGAAGGGAGGGTATAAAAATAGGATTCACTGTTAAAGAAAACTTCCGACGCGGTACTGCCGATGAGGAGGTTGCAATGCCGATCGTAGATCATCATATAGAGGAGAGCCTTGCCGGACAAGGAATCTTCACTCGCGTCAAAAAAGGGAGACACCTTTTTATTCAACTCGGCCCGGTTTTCGGAAACAATATCATCTGAAGTCAAAGCGGCCAACTCTCGTGCCAGAGAGCGTACCCGCCCCCTGACCTCTGCATCAATCGTTTTTTTCCCCTCCCAGAAGAAAAAAGCCCCTGCCAATGTTGCGACAACAAGGAGCGCCACCGTCATAAAAAACGACAATCTGCACCCGACCCCACCCCACCAGCTGGAGAAGCCCAGACGCAAGCGCGCCGTAAAGGCTGAGATTATCTTTTTTGTATCTGCCATATCGTAAAACGGCACGAATGAAAACCGGATTATAGTAACATAAAAGCACTATGGTGTAAATCCAATAAAAAAAGGCAAGGGTCACAACCCTTGCCTTCGAACTCATCATAATGTAGGTAGCTGGTCCAGCGGATCAGCGCGGCTCTCTACTGCCGTCCTACGCCGCCGGTTTCTTTGCCGATTTCGGTTTTTTCTCACCTTTGCTAGGAGCGGACGCTGTCGCCTGGCGCTCCACCAGCTCGATCACGGCCATAGGAGCTGCATCACCGGGCCGCGTACGGGTCGGCACAATCCTGGTATAGCCGCCATTTCGTGATGTGAACCGCGGTGCGATCTGCGTAAACAGACTTCCTACCACAGCCTCATCCTGGATGAAACTGACAGCCTGACGCCGTGCGTGCAGATCTCCCCGCTTGCCGAGGGTGATCATTTGTTCCGCCAGCGGACGAATTTCCTTCGCCTTTGCCGTCGTGGTCTCAATTTTTTCGTTCTTGAGCAACGCGGTCACGAGCATCCTGAGCAACGCCTTGCGGTGTCCTGAGTTTCTCCCAAATTGTCTGCCTGCGCATCCATGTCTCATTTCGCTATCCTTGCCAAACTAAATTAGTATTATGATTCGCTCGGTTTTTCCGCCAACAATCGCCGCGCTTCTACAACGATTTTATCATCTACTTTCATTCCCAGCGATAGCCCCATCTCGGCCAGAATTTCTTTGATCTCGTTCAGTGATTTTCTGCCAAAGTTCTTGGTTTTGAGCATCTCGCTCTCTGTTTTCTGGACCATTTCCGCGATGGTTTCGATGCCTGCGTTCTTCAGACAGTTTGCCGCACGCACGGACAGTTCAAGTTCATTTACGCTGCGGAGAAGGTTTTCGTTAAATGTCGGAGCTTTCTTAATTTCCTCCTCCATCGCCGGAATTTCGTCTTCTTCCTCGGGCAGGTGGATAAAGAACGCAAGATGGTCCTTGAGAAGCTTGGCTGCGTGAGCTACGGCATCGTCCGGCCGGATGCTGCCATCGGTCCAGACCTCGAGCACGAGCTTATCGTAATCGGTGTCCTGTCCCACGCGTGCATTCTCAACCTTGAAGTTCACCTTACGGATCGGCGAAAAAACAGAGTCGATGGGAACAACGCCGATGGACTGGCCCGGCTCCTTGTTCTTTTCCGAGGAAACATACCCTCTGCCGCGACGGGCGCGCATTTCAAGTTCAAGCTTGCCGTTCTTGTCGATCGTCGCAAGATGCAGCTCCGGGTTGAGTATTTCTACCTCGGCATCTGCCTCAATGTCTTTTGCCGTTACTTCGCCCGGACCTTTCGCCTTGAGCAATAACGTCTTCGGTTTATCCGTATGCAGCTTGAGCCTTACCTCTTTCAGGTTCAAAATAAGGTCGGTCGTGTCTTCGACGACTCCGGGAATGCTCGAAAATTCATGCTGTACGCCGGATATTTTTATCGCGGTAACCGCAGACCCCTCGAGTGAAGAGAGAAGAACACGGCGCAATGAATTGCCCAAGGTAGTCCCAAAGCCGCGTTCCAAAGGCTCAGCAGTAAACTTCCCGTACGTATCCGTTATCTTCTTGGGATCATATTGTAGCTTTTTGGGCATCTGGAAATCTTTGGCTTTTCTGAGCATGAATCCTCCATAACGGAGTAAAAAAACTTTAAATATCTAAGAAGCAAAGCAGACCTTTCTGCGAGGGCCCGCTCAGCCGCCAGTAATTGACCAGGACAGCAGTGAACTTACTTCGAATAAAGCTCGACAACCAGCTGTTCTTTCACCGTCGGCAGCGTGCTTTCGTCGCG
>DAIDTZ010000239.1 GCA_027456925.1 Nitrospirota bacterium | reverse complement strand
CTTGATGATCTCGTAAAAAGTCCCCAGTGCTGTCATTGCGAGGAGCGGAGCGACGCGGCAATCTCGATTTATCAGGCAGATACGAACTACGAGATTGCTTCGCTACGCTCGCAAAGACTGCTTTTATGACTTTTTACGAGTGCGTCATTCTTCATTCGTTTTAATTTTGGAGCTTGGTGCTTGAAGATTATTTGAGATTTCGTGCCTGGTAATTGGCGCTTGGCCTTACTCCTTCGGCAGCTTCACTTCAATCGTCATGCCGGGCTTCAGGATCTCCTGCTCGTTCGAGCCGAGGAAACTCACTTTCACGCCGTACACCAGACGCTCGCGTTCCGACCGGGTCTGGACGTTTTTCGGTGTAAACTCGGCCTCATCGTTGATCTTGATGATCTTCCCGTCGAATTCCCGGTTGTTCATTTCCGGCAAATACCCTTTCAGCGGCATGCCTACATTCAATCGTGAAACGTCAGGCTGCGGAACGTAAATAAAGGCCCAGATGTCCCTGATGTTCGCCAGGGTCAAAAGCTTGGTCCCCGGGCTCACCCATTCCCCCGGTTCATGATACCTGCTCAGGACCACTCCCGAGATCGGCGATTCGATAGAACACCAGCCAAGACGCACATCGGCGTCCTCTTTTTTGTTTTTGACCTTGTCCATGGTGTCCTGCGAGGCGGTGCCGGCCCGATACAGGCCTGTGGTCCGGTGATATTCCTCATTGGCCAGCTCCGAGGCGACCTTGACGTCTTCACAGGCAAGCGCAACCAGTTTCTGATTCACCGAGATATGGTCGCCTTCCAGCACGTATACGTCCTTGATTGCCGAGGAGATGCGGGCGTATAAATCCACCTTGGTCGCTTCAAGGGTCCCTGCGTAGAGAAACTCACCGCGGAAGAACAGTAATTTCACCGCGACCGCGACGACGATCGCCACGCCTACTCCGATGAGTATTATTTTGGGCACGTTCTTTTTTCCAGGCATATTTTAATTCCTTCCTCGGTTTTTATGTTTCGTCGGCTACTTCGCGATAATCCCGGCCAGGAAGATGCGAAGCGTCTGTTGAATCCAGTCATTGCGATACTTTTCGTCTGAAAGCGAATGACCGGAAAATTCCCTTACCAACTTGTCGTTACTGGTCTGATGGATGATAGTGCTCATCAGGAATGTCGTTGCGAAGGAGGGTTTCACATCGGCGGCCACGATTCCTTTTCCTATCGCCAGATCGAAAAACTCCCAGAGTTTCTGCGCGTGTTTTACAAGGGTGCTCAGATACATTTTATTGCTCTTCAAACCCGACATTTCAACATCCCGCTGGATCAGACGAAGAATATCCTTTTGGAGCATCATTGTTTCGAGCGTCTGCCTCAGAAAAAGCTCCAGGCGCACCTTGAAGTCGTCGATATTCCGGGGGGGCTGGAGTGTTTTCCTTGCAAAGTCCAGTCGTTCCGTGGCGAACTGTTCAATGATCCGATGGTAAAGGTTCTCCTTCGAGCCGAAATGATAATGGAGCGCGGCGATGTTCGCTCCGGCCGTTTCGCAAATATCCTTGGTGGACGTGCTTTCATACCCTTGAGCAGCGAAAAGCCGTGTGGCGGTGGAAAGGATTCGGGCTGCGGTGTCCTCGCGGGGGGCCTTTTCTTTTTCTTTCACGACGCCTGCCTTCCTGCTCTTTCCCCGATCGGGCATTGGCTGCTTTTTTTCGGTTGGCATGTTTCCAGAATACCACAGGCACTTGATAAAATCAAGTGAATGGTTGACTTTCTCAACTATCCACATTATACTTGCTTAGACATGAGTTTTATCAATCCGGACGCGGGGTGCAAATTATGAATAAAATCCAGCTGCTCAGGCTGACTGCGGCACTGAGTCTTAGTATCATAAGTTACGGGTGCCTTGTCGGCCCCAATTATCGAACGCCCGAGGCCCCGAACCCAAAGGCATACACGCCGCAGGCGCTGCCGACGGAGACTGCGTCCGCGCCGGGACCCGGCGGCGTTGCGCAGCGCCTGACGCCCGGGCAGGACATCCCCGCCCA
>DAIDTZ010000238.1 GCA_027456925.1 Nitrospirota bacterium | reverse complement strand
CCGGGGAGACGGAATTATCGGTCGAGCCGGGCGTTATCGACGAGTTCTACGCCAAGGGGGAGTTTACGCCTGCCGGCGATTCCAAGCCCTATCCCAACGAGTTTGTATTGCTCAAGAACAGCGCCAACCCTTCACAGACCGCTCTGGCGCGGTATCAACAGCAGAAGAACGTCCTCGTTCCCATCGTGAACACCAAGCACGGGGTTTGGGGCATCAATCCCCGGAACAAGCAGCAGCAGTTCGCCCTTGACCTGCTGTTAAACGACGATATCCGCCTGGTGACCCTCGTGGGCAGGGCCGGTACGGGCAAGACGCTGTTGGCGCTCGCCGCAGGCCTGGATAAAACGATCGAAAGCAGGGCATTCCAGCGGCTTGTGGTCTCGCGCCCCGTCTTCCCGCTCGGCAAGGACATCGGGTTTCTGCCCGGCGACATCGAGGAAAAGCTCCGTCCCTGGATGCAGCCGATTCGGGACAACCTCGATTTTCTCATGGGGGCATCGACCATGTCCGGCCGCGCAAAAGGCAAGAAGGACCTGCAGGGACTTTTCGATCTCGGCATGATCGAGGTGGAGCCGCTCACCTATATCCGCGGCAGGAGCATGCCGAACCAGTATCTTATCGTGGACGAGGCCCAGAACCTGACGCCCCACGAGATCAAGACGATCATCACGCGGGCGGGCGAGGGCACCAAAGTCGTCCTGACCGGCGATCCCTATCAGATCGACAATCCCTATATCGACGCATCGAGCAACGGTCTTACCTTCGTCGTTGAACGGTTCAAGAACGAGCCTATCGCCGGCCACATTACGCTTGTGAAGGGCGAACGGTCCGACCTTGCGGAACTGGCGGCGACGTTGCTGTAAAGAGAGTTCTCTGCGTTCAACGTTCAGAGTTCGGAGTAAGAAAAAGTCGACGGCGCTCCGGACTGAAAATAAAAGCAGGCAAAAGGATATGCGAAAACATAAACAAGCGTACAACACTGTTTTTTTGATCGTAAGCTCGCTGGCCTCACTCTTTGTCCTGACCGAGATCGTCATGAATTCCTTCGGCAAGAGCATCTGTGTGAGCGAGGGGTGCAAAATGACCGCGCAATCGGCGAGGTTCGGCGATATTTCCATCTATCTCATGGGGTTTGCCACGTTTCTGTTGCTGGCGGGTCTTTCCTCTCTGAGCCGCTCCGGCCGGAAGCCCGGGATCGAACGTGGCATCAATCTCATCCTGGTCGTCGCCCTGGCAGGCGAAGGGTTCTTCATGGGATATCTCGCGTTCAGAATACATACCCTTTGTGTTTTCTGCGTGACCATCTTCGGTTTCATGGTCATCCTCGGCACGCTCAGGTTGCTCTCAGGAGAGAAAGACCTCATCGCCGGTTTTGCGACCCTTGCGGTGGTGTTCATCATGCAGTATCTCGTCCTGCCGGCGGGCATTCCCGTGAACTTGCCTCCCCATGAACGGCTCATCCTGTTTTACAGCAAGGACTGCAAGCACTGCGCGGAAGTCATCCGTGAATTGGATGAGAAAAAAATTACGGTCGCCCACGTGCCGGTGAATGAATACGTGGTTTTCCTGAAAAACATGGGCATCGAGAATGTCCCCACCCTCATGGTGAACGATCCCTATCAGAAAATTTTCCTCACCGGGAAGGAAGCTATTGACCGCTACCTGCTCGCCTGTACGACATCGACGGCCGGTCAGAACAGGGCGCGCCAAAAAGCGCGGGGGAAGAAGAACGCGCCTGTTTCCTCCGGGAGCGGCGCAACGACCGACATTTTCGACCAGCCCGGTTTTCTGACTGCGCCGACGCCATCGGCGGCTGACGAAGGCATGTGCAAGGAAGACGAAGTCTGCAAATGATCACCAGTCCATTTCGGGCAGACAGGTCTTCTGTTCCACCCTTGCCCGGGGAAAGGAAAGGTACCATGGGAAAAGTAAGGCTCACCGTTCAAAAACAGTTTTGTGCCGAATGCTCCCTTGCTTTGAGAAGATTTATAGGGAACCTGGATGGCGTGGATTCGATCGAAGTTGAAGATGGGAAGATCGATGTAACGTTTAACGATTCCAAGATAAGCGAAGACCGTGTGCGCACGATCTCGCGCGACAGCATGGAAAAACTGGGATATAAGCTTTTGGACGAAGAAGAAGGCTAGCTCTTCGCTGTTTGCATCCCCCGGGGAGAGGAGAGCCGCGGCATTTCTGCCCCAGCGATAGGATCTCCTTGTACTTATTTGCAGTTATTTGTGGAAAAATTTCCCCTTCCTGTGGTAAGATAGCCCGTTATGGCGAAAATACTGTAAAAACGGCTCATCCGCCAGCCTGATGTTTTTTACTATAAAGTAGCAGCGCCCCTCATCTCTCAAAAAGCGCAGCCGGGACAATTCGTCATCATCCGGCTTCATGAAAAGGGGGAGCGAATTCCCCTTTCTCTCGCCGATATCAATCCCCGGGAAGGCACCATCAGTCTGATCGTCATGGCAGTCGGCAAGACTACGGCCGAGCTTGCCCGTTATCAGGCAGGTGAAGAGCTCCTCGATCTCTGCGGCCCCCTGGGCATGCCCACTCACGTCGATTGCGTCGGCAAAGTGGTCCTGGTCGGGGGAGGGTTCGGCGTGGCGCCGCTCTTTCCCGTTGCGCGGGCCTTCAAGGCCGCGGGCAACGCGGTCACTGTGGTGATGGGTGCGCGGAGCAAGGACCTTCTGATCTACGAGCGTGAAATGCAGGGGGTTGCCGACAAGGTCTCTATCACGACCGACGACGGCAGCAGAGGCGTGAAGGGGATCGTGACCGCGGCTTTGAAGCAGGAAATCGAATCAAACGGCGCGGACCTGGTCATGACCGTCGGTCCAGCGATCATGATGAAGTTTGTGAGCGAAACCACGAGGCCCTTCGGCGTCAAGACGATGGTCAGCCTGAACCCGATCATGCTCGACGGTACGGGCATGTGCGGCGGCTGCCGCGTGTCCGTGGCTGGAGTGACGAAGTTCGCCTGCCTGGACGGCCCGGAATTCGACGGACACGAGGTGGACTGGGACCAGCTCATGAACCGCCAAAAGACCTACAAGAACGAGGAAAAGGAATCCTTCGAAGCCTGGAAGCAGCGCCACGAAGGCATGCTCGGCAAAGAGAGGCAGCCAGTTTGTGAGTAACCAAGACAGCCGCAGCGAGGTCAACGCAGGCGGAGCGGCGAAACAACCAGCACAGATCATCCCGCACAAAACTCCCATTCCCGAACAAGACCCCCGGACCCGGCGCGCTAACTTCGAAGAGGTTTCGCTCGGCTATACGCTTGAGATGGCCCGGAAGGAAGCGGGCCGGTGCCTGAACTGCAAGGATCCGAAGTGCGTGGCCGGGTGTCCGGTTCATGTCCCGATCCCCCGGTTCATCCAGGCGATCAAGGCGGATGAGTTCGGCCGGGCTCTTGATATCATCAGAAGCGCCAATCTCCTGCCGGCGGTCTGCGGCCGCGTCTGCCCCCAGGAAAGCCAGTGTGAAATGCACTGCACCTTGGGGAAAAAATTCGAACCTGTTGCCATCGGACGGCTTGAACGGTTCACGGCCGACTGGACAGCCAAGCAGGGGCGGCTTGAAACCCCTGCGGCTCCCGTTCCCACGGGAAAGAGGGTCGCTGTCGTGGGCAGCGGTCCTGCCGGCCTGGCCTGCGCCTTTGATCTGACCAAGCTCGGACACCAGGTGACCGTGTACGAAGCTTTGCACGAGGCCGGCGGAGTCCTTGTTTACGGCATTCCCGAATTTCGCCTCCCGAAGAAGATCGTGGCCCGTGAGATCGGCGTCCTCAAGAAGATGGGCGTCGAGATCGTTACGAACGCCGTCGTGGGCAAGCTCATCAGCGTGGACGAGATCATGGACCAGTTTGACGCTTCATTCATCGGCACGGGCGCCGGGTTTCCCAAGTTCATGGAGATCGAAGGAGAGCATCTTTCGGGTGTGTATTCCGCCAACGAATTTTTGACGCGCATCAATCTCATGCGTGCGTATTCCTCTCCGGAATTTGATACACCGATCAGAAGGGGAGAGCGCGTAGCAATCGTGGGCGGCGGCAATGTGGCCATCGATGCCGCGAGAACGGCAGTGCGCCTGGGGGCCCGGGAAACGATCGTTATCTACCGCCGCTCCGAGACGGAAATGCCGGCCCGGAAAGAAGAGATCCACCACGCGAAAGAAGAAGGGGTCATGCTCGAATTCTTGACGACGCCGGTCCGGATCGTCGGCGAAAACGGTCATGCCGCCGCCGTCGAATGCATGCGCATGGAGCAGGGCGAACCCGATGCGTCGGGCCGCCGCCGCTCACATCCGAAAAAGGGGTCGGAGTTCTTGATCACGGCTGATACGGTGGTCATGGCCGTGGGGACGAACACGAATCCTTTGGTTGCCCGGAGCACGAAGGGCTTGAATGTGAACGATCGGGGCTACATCATCGCCGACCAACATACCGGCGGCACGAGTCGTGCGGGCGTATATGCCGGGGGCGATATCGTGACCGGTTCCGCCACGGTGATTTCGGCGCTCGGCGCGGGCAGAAAGGCGGCACAGGCGATTCATCGCTATCTGACAGGAGCGCCGGAAATCGTTAGCCTGTAAACTTCTTGACACTCCATAGGTGATATGATAACTTACCGGCACTGTTTTTTATCGGGAGGGTGTGTTGGATAATCAAAAAGGAATTGTTGAAATTTTCGCGGAAAAAGTCTGGAAATTTTTTTCGTCAGTGAAACTTGCCGTCGTGCTGCTGATCATTCTTGCGATCGTTTCGGTCATCGGGACCGTCATTGCGCAGAACGAGGCGCCGGAGCGTTATCTCCGTGAGTACAGCCAGGCCACGGTCCGGATTTTCGATATGCTCGGGTTCTTCGATATGTACCACACGTGGTGGTTCGTGCTGCTCCTCTTTCTCTTTACGGCAAACCTGACGGTTTGCACCCTCGATCGCTTCCCTCATACCTGGAAACTGGTCACTGCGCCGCTCAAGCCCATTGATGACGACAGCCTCAAAGCCGTTCCGTTCAAAAAAGAAATGGTTTTCAGAGCAGGCGCGGACAAGGCGGAGGAACGGACCGTTGCCGCTCTGAAGGCGCGGGGATACCGTTATGTCGAATCCCGGGGCCCCGGCAGCGCCCAGTTCATGACGCAAAAGGGGATCTACAGCCGTTTTGGCGTGTATATCACCCATATCAGCATCCTTCTCATATTCGTGGGGGCGCTCATCGGTTCGTTCTTCGGGTTCAAGGCATTTTTGAACCTTCCCGAAGGATCGGCGTCCAAGGTCGTCTACCTCAGGAACGAGCCCATGTGGGACCAGCTCATGGCGGCGCTCGGCATAGCTGAAAGCCCGGTGATCAACGATCCGCAGGTGGGCGTTCCCGCCATGCCCCTCGGCTATTATGTGAGGTGCGACAACTTTGATGTCGACTACTATGTCGGCCCGTCGGGGATGCCGACAGGCATGCCGTCGGAGTACCACAGCACGCTCAGCATCTTCGATCTCGACGGTCAGAAGATCCTCGACAAACGGATCCGGGTGAATGACCCCCTCACCCATCACGGGATCACGTTCTACCAGTCCAGTTACGGCACTATCCCGGACAGCCGCGGAAAGGTTTTACTGAACATTCGCCTGAAAAGCGATGTGTCTTCGGCCGGTGAGACGATTGCCGTTGCCCCCGGGGCAGCGGCCTACGTTCCGTCAATTGACCGGACGATCAAGGTACTGGGGTTCGCCCCGTACGGTATGCGGAACCCGGCCACGGGCGAAATCATGTTCTATCATACCGATAACGACGAGTACATCAACCCCACGGTTGAACTTGAAGTGTACCGCGGGCATGGCGGCGGCAAGCCGATCTACAAGACGGCGGTCATGAAAACAGACCCGGGCCAGCCGAATATGCCCGAGAATTACGTCATCACCTACCGGGGATACCCGGGGACGCGGTATACCGGCCTGCAAGTTACCAAGGACCCGGGAGTCTGGGTCGTGTATACCGGATTCATCATGCTCTGCATCGGACCGCTTATCGCCTTCTTCGGCTCTCATCGGAAATTGTGGGTGCGGATCCAGGACCGGCAGGGGCAGACAGTCGTTCTGGTGGCAGGGTCCGCCAACCGGAACCGGATCGGTTTTGAAAAAGAATTCAACAGGATCGTGGAAGAAATCGTAAAGTAAACGAATAGACGTAATTTTTACGGAGGAATAAAGAGATGGAAAGTTCGTTGCTCTTCAATATTGCGACATTGGCATATTTGGCCGCAATGGTGCTGTATATCAGCTATCTTGCGTTTCGGAAAAACGCGATCGGTCGGACCGCCACGGCAGTAACGCTCGCGGGGTTCGTCGTTCAGACCGCGGCCCTGCTGCTCCGGTGGCGAGAGTCCTACCAGATGGACATCGGGAGAGTGCCGCTCTCCAATCTTTACGAATCGCTGGTCTTCTTCACCTGGAGCACGGTGCTGATCTATCTCATCGTCGAGTTCAAATACAAGACCAAAGCCTTCGGCGCCTTCGTGATGCCGGTGGCGTTCCTTGCGCTTGCCTTCATCAATGTCGCAGGCATCAGCTCAGACATAACACCGCTGGTCCCGGCGCTGAAGAGCAACTGGCTTTTCTACCATGTGCTGATAAGCTTCCTGGGATATGCCGCGTTCGGGGTCGCCTTCGCCATCAGCATGATCTATCTGCTCATGAATATAGATGAGAAGGGTCCGGTTTCCAATCTTTTTGCCGGGCTGGGAGCGATTGTTGTCCTGGCGCCGATCGGATATTTCATGGCGAGCCAGGGTGACCGGATGAAGACCGCGTTCTGGCTCGGCCTCGGCGTGCTGGTTCTTGCCTGGTTCGTTTATTTGATCGTTGCAGGCGCACGGAACAAGTCGCAAGTCTTCCTCTTCTGGTCTTTTTGCATTACTCTCGCAATCGTTCTTTTGGTCGCCATGGGCATCGACTTCGTGTACCTGATCTCCATGAAGAACCTTGCTGCCGGAGAATCGTACAAACAGCATATGTTCGAATCGACATTCCTGAACAGCTCCACCCCGGTTACGATCGTCAGCTGGGCAGCGGTCCTTGCAGTGTTCTCTTTCATCTGGTCCAAGGGGTTGGGCCTCAGGGGGCTGCTGAAGCCGTACATTCCGGCGCAGGACCTTTTGGATGACGTAACGTATCGCATGATCGCGATCGGCTGGCCGCTGCTTACGGCCGGCATCATCACCGGAGCAGTCTGGGCCAACAGCGCCTGGGGCACCTACTGGAGCTGGGACCCCAAAGAGACCTGGTCGCTCATTACCTGGTTTGTGTATGCGATTTACCTGCATGCGCGTTACGTGCGGGGATGGAAAGGCGCCCAGATGGCGGTCATTTCCGCAGTGGGCTTCCTCGCCGTTATTTTTACCTATCTCGGCGTGAACCTCGTGCTTTCCGGTCTCCACTCCTATGGGTGCTTGAATTAGGGCTTCGCGAGGACTTTGAGCCGGCGTTTCCCCTTTTTTATACTATTCGTGATTACGTGCGCCGGTTTGCGATTGACCAAGCAAACCGGCGTTTTCTGTTTTTTTTCCTCTTCTGCAGTCCCTCCTGCCCCATGAGTATCAGCAAGATTTCTTCAATACGCGGCCCTTTCCCGTGCTATAGTTAATACAAGAGCAGTTCAGGCTTGTTTAATACTAGCTTATCAGCGGAGGTGCTCCATGAGAGAGGTTACGTGCAGGAGCCTGGGACATGATTGCGGCTGGAAACAGGTTGCCAGGACCGAAGAACTATTGATGGATGTTGTGGCAATACATCTGCGGGACGTCCACGGCGTGCCTGCGTTGACCCAGGAAATGGTCGGTGCGATCAAGCAGGCCTTCAACAACGCAGAGCCCATCGAGGTTTCCACAGGAGACGCAGAACCGGGGCTTAAAGCGGCGTCATGCAAAGACCTCGGATTTGATTGCGGATTCAGATATATTGCGCAGACCGGCGAATTGATCGCCGACGGGATTGCCATGCATGCGAGAGAAGCCCACGGGATCATGGAATTTTCGCAGGAAATGGCCGCCAGGGTAAAAAGCATGGCACAGGACTGGAAGGGGTAAGGAACACAACAAGGGGACAGGGGACCAAGGCAAGCGCGTTAGCGTCGTATGCGCACGTTTACGCGCTTGTCTATGGAATAAATGGGATAGATTTTGAAATCTTTTACCCATGGTTGTACAACGTAGTAGTCCGCTTTGTGCCACATGAAGACCCATGGGGCGTCTTTAATGATTCGTTTTTCCGCCTTCCGGTAGAGCAGGTAACGTTGTCTTTCATCCATGGTGTGCTGGGCGGTTTCAATCAGGCGGTCCAGTTCGGGGTCGTTGCACCGCGTTCGATTGCCGCCGGAACCTGCGCTTGCTGAATCAAAAAGGGGAAAGAGGAAGTTTTCCGGGTCAGGATAGTCAGCATACCACGAGAGCCAGAAGGCGTCCGGTTCCCCTTCGTTGACAGCGTGCTTGAAAGCGCTCCAGTCAAGTTGTGTTATTTCCACCTTGAGCCCGACCTTTTCGAGATAGTTCTGGATGACCTCGACGATGTTAAGAACTTCCGGGTCAGCGGTAATATAGATCTTTATCGTTTTTCCTTCAGCACCCGCTTCCTGGAGGAGTTCCTTTGCCTTCTGGGGGTCGTAGTCGTAGCCTTCCGCGACTTGGGGCCAGATTTTGCTCTTCCACAAACCGGGAGGTATCGGTCCCGAAGCGAGTGTCCCGCGCTTTTCCAGGATTGTGTCCAGGATGTGCCGGCGATCGATTGCGTAGTTCATGGCTCTCCGTACCCGGAGGTCGTCAAAAGGCGGCCGCGTGCAATTGAGCCCCAGATAATAGCTGTTGAGCCCCGTCTTTCCGTAAACAAGATCGCGCCAGGCGGGATCGGTAGTATAGCGATGGTACTCCGAGGCCGGGATCTGGAGTACGTCGAGCCTGCCGGTTTCAAATTCCAGTATTGCCGTGAGATCTTCGGGGATGATGCGGTAATAGATCCCGTTGAGCGTGGGTTTTCCTTCAAAGTAGTCCTCTCGCGCAGTAAGGACAACATGCTGGCCATGCTTCCATTCAGTGAGCAGGAACGGACCGCTGCCCATGGGATGGGTGCCGAAATCCTGGCCAAGCCGGTCGACTTCCTCTCGGGGTACGACATAAGCGGCAGGCATTGCCAAAAGCGAGAGGAACGGACCGAAGGGCTTCTCCAGTTTGAGTGTCAGAGTGTGGTCATTTACAACGGTTATGCCGGAGGCGCTTTGGGCCTTCCCGGAAATGACATCGCCCGCGCCTTCAATCTTGTCAAGGACCCAGGTGAGCGGGGCCTTGGTCTGCGGCATAAGCACGCGCTCGAAGGAATATTTGAAATCCTGGGCCGTGACCTTGCGGCCGTTGCTGAACCGTACGTCCCGCCGGAGATGGAAGGTGTAGGTCCTTTGGTCGTCCGAAAGTCTCCATGAGCGGGCGATGTCGGGTACGATGTCGAGGTTCTCGTTAAAGCGCACAAGACCGTTAAAGAGTTTCGCCGCAATGCCGCCGCCTATGACATCGGTGACCAAAGCCGGGTCGAGCGTGGTGGGGTTGCTGTTCAGCCTGAGGTAAAGGTAATTGGGAGACGGCCATTGTCGG
>DAIDTZ010000237.1 GCA_027456925.1 Nitrospirota bacterium | reverse complement strand
GCACTCGTAAAAAGTCAGAAAAGCCGTCTTTGCGAGCGTAGCGAAGCAATCTCGTAGTTCGTATCTGCCTGATAAATCGAGATTGCCGCGTCGCTCCGCTCCTCGCAATGACAGCACTGGGGACTTTTTACGAGATCATCACGATTGACGGCTCATAGGATGGGTGGGTACTCTTTTTCGCGTTCTCATATTTTCACCCCTCAGAAACGCCAGGGTCTTGAAACCTCACTTTTCCACCTGAATTCGTTCTTCTTGAAGCTATGTGTATATTTTGAGCGGAACCACCTTCCGCATCCGGTCGAAATCCGCGTCGTGGTGCAGGAGCGCAAGGTCGTTCTCGAGCGCCGTCTGCGCTATCAGGCAATCGACGGTGCTGTTGATGGTGATCCCTTTCCTGCGACATTCGAAATAGATACGGGCCGCGGCGGCATACGATTCCTTTTCATCCTGCAGGCTGAAGAAGCGGTGAGTTTCGAGATAGCTTTTTACGGTCGTGAAGTCCTTTTCGGTCCGGGCGCCCTGAAGGACTTCAAGGTAGATCAGCGGAGAGATGCCGAACGGGAGATTGCTGTCCATGAGGCGCTGAAACCGTTCCACGGCGGCATTGTCCGTTCCGCGAAGGTAGTCGATCAGCACGGAGGTGTCCACCAGAACCATCATCACGCTCCCTTGCGGAGCTTCTTATGATCATATCCCTTGGCAAAGGAAATCTTTCCCCGGAGGTCCCGCAGGTCGCGGCGTTGCCGTCCCGCAATCAGTTCTTCCAGGGCCTCGTGGACCAGGTCCTTCTTGGTCCTCGCCGTTGAGTATTTGAAGGCTTTTTTAACCAGTTCGTCATCCAGCACGATGTTGGTTCGCATTTCATACACCTCCTCGTACACATACATTAACACATCCCGTTGCGGTAGTAAAGGGGGAAAAGCACACGGGCACGGTGCTTTGACGTGATAAAAACCGGACAACTCTCAGTTCCCGGACAAAAAAAATCCGTGAGATGATCTCACGGATTTTTAAAGTAATTATGGAGCGGGCGACGGGGTTCGAACCCGCGACCCCAAGCTTGGGAAGCTTGTACTCTACCAACTGAGCTACGCCCGCTTTTGAAAAATCATTATAGCGGCACGTTTTTCCGTTGTCAATCAAAAAACCGGACGCTACAGAATGGCTTTGATATCATTACTAAGGTCTTCGTCGCTGCCGAACCCGATATATCGTTTTGAAATTTTGCCTTCCTTATCCAGCACCAAAAGCATCGGAATGGAACGGACCTGGTATTTTTGGGCGACATCTTCGTCTCCCTTGAGGACCGTGTACTTGATGCCGTTTTCCTTGACAAAGGACTGCACCGCGTCCCACCCGCCATCGTCCATCGAAACAGCGAGCACCACTACTCCCTTGTCTTTATAGGACTCATAGATTTTTTCAATTCCCGGGATCGATGCGCGGCAGGGCGGGCACCAGGTGGCCCAGAACTCGAGCACGACGACCTTCCCCCTCATATCCGAAAGCTTCACATCTTTCCCGCTCAGGTCCTGGAGCGTGAAGTCGGCAGCCATGGCGCCTCCGGTATGCCCGGCCTTTTCGGTGCAGCCGAAAAGAAGCGCCGTCGCTATGATCGAAGCCGCCAGTATCCTCTTAAACATTGTACAGTTCTCCTTAACGTACATCGCACTTTGAACAAGCCAAAATAAAAACTGCCCGCAAGAACGGGCAGCCGAAAAAAAATCCGCTGGCGCTGCGCCCGGATTTATGAAACAACTGCCATGAAATTACTTTGCGAGCAGCGCGTCCACCTTGGTTTTCAGCTGTGCCTTGGGTACGGCGCCAACGACCTGGTCAACGGTCTGGCCGTTCTTGAAGAACATCAGGGTCGGAATGCCCATGATGCGGTACTTGCCTGCCACGTCGGGGTTCTCGTCCGTGTTCAGCTTTACAACCTTGAGCTTGCCTTCGTATTCCTTGGAAAGTTCATCGACGATCGGCGCCACCATCCTGCAGGGTCCGCACCAGACCGCCCAGAAATCCACCAGCACAAGCCCCGGTGCTTTCAATACTTCCTGCTCCCATGTTGCACTCGTCACTGCTTCAGCCATTACAACCTCCTTCAAACCGTTTCAGCGAGAATTTTGTACAGTTGACGGGAGCGTCTGCTTGATCGCGCCTTCGGGGCAGACCCGCGGACAGGCCCCGCAGTCGATGCACTCCATCGTGATAACCGCGTGCCCGTCCTGCATCTTGATCGCCTCAGTGGGACACACATCCAGGCAGGTCCCGCATCCGGAACACTTATTTTCATTAATTCGATACTGCATATAACAAGCGTTTGTAATATAAACCAAGCACTAATCATTGTCAATAATTTTTACTTGTGGCATAATCACTGCGGAATGAAATCTCTTGTGTTCCCATACGGAAACGCCGGATGGACGGAAAAACGCCGGTTCCTGGAAGGGCTCCTTTCCTCCCGGCCGGGCCCTCCTTATATATATAACGACGTTTTAATCATTGTCCCGTCGTCGCGGATGAAACGCGCCTACGGCCGCATGCTTTTGGATATTCTGGAAAGCAGGTTCAACGCCGCGGCCCTTGTCCAGCCCGAGATCAGGACGCTTCACCAGTTTTTCGAAAGCCTGTACCTGCCTCTCGAAGGTCCCCGGCTGATCGATGAAAACAGCAGGCTGGTCCTGTTCGAAGGCATTGTGAAGGAGCGTCTCACCAACAGCCGTCTCTTCAGCCAACACCCCGATCTGCTTGCTCCGGCGCTCTCCGCAACGCTTGCGAAAACGATCGAACAGCTTTCCACGGCGGGGGTCGGCGCCAAGGACCTTGCGCAAAGGATCACGGGAGAGGAATATTCGGACAAACCGCAGGTAACCCTGCTCGTCGATGTCTATCGTGCTTACGAAAAAGCGCTTCAGGACAGGGGCCTCACGGACCCGGCGGGCATGCGGGCCCACGTCCTTGCGCGCGTGGACCCTGACGCGCTTGCCCGTTACACCAGGATCATTATCGACGGCGTCCACGATGCGGGGAAAAGAGAAGCCGACATCCTGAGGAAGGTGACTGAGCGGAGAGACTGCACGTGCCTGCTCCATGCTTCCTCGCCGGAAATGATCAGGGGGGCCGCGGATTTCCACCCGCTCGGATTCCTCGCGGAGTTTCTCTCTTATTTAGATACCGCACCGGAATCGAGCGGTGTCGCGGCAAGCGCGGAGGAGCGGTTCCTCGCCTCGGTCCTGTTCTCGGACAGGACCTTCGAGGAATCGGTAAAGAAGGCCCCGCAGGCTTCGTCGTTTTCGAAGGACCTGCGGGCGCTCTCGGCCATCAATGCCCGCGAAGAAGTATCGCTCATCGCAGGGGAGGTAAAAACGTCTCTCAGAAACGGCGCAACGCCCGACTCGATCCTGGTGACCTTTCCCGCTTTGGATGAGTACGGCCCCCTCGTCGAGGAGCTGTTCACGGACTACGGCATCCCGTACAACCGCGCCCTCGGCAGGCAGCTCAGCACGTCGCCCGTGGCCGCGGCAATGGTCTCGCTGCTTCGCGCGGGCCAGGAGGATTTCTCCGGTCCTTCGCTCATTCGAATCTTCAGTTCGCCATTTTTGAAATTCGGCGGAACACCGGCGCTCGCACCGGCGCTCGACAGGCTCATGCGCAGCAGGCGCATCACGGGCGGGAGACACCGGCTGCTGTCCGCGCTCAGGTCCCCTTTCCCCGGTGAAAACGACATCCTTACGGGCCCGCTGAACTACCTCTTTGCGTCCCTGGAACCGTTCTCCCAAAAGAACGCCGCCCCGCTTTCATCATGGATGGAGCGGCTCTCGCGCCTGATGACCTGGTCGGGACTGCCTGCGCGGGTGGCGCTCATCAAAGGCCCCTTGAACATCAACCTGCAAGCCTACAAAAAACTCGCCGACACGCTCATGTCGCTCACCCGGGCCGGGAAGCTTTTCCCCGATTACCAGTACACGTTCAGCGAATGGTTTTTTCTTCTCAAGAAAACGCTTATGCACGTACGGTTCCAGGTGCCGCCGGAGGACGAGGGCGGGGTCCAGGTCCTGGGTTTGGAAGAAAGCACGGGCCATGCCTGGAAAGAGATTTACTTGGGCGGGCTCATCGATGCCAAGTTTCCCCAGCGTTTGCCGCAAAATATCTTTCTTCCGGAGCACACGCTGGAAACGCTGGGCGTGCGCACCCTGGAAAAGGCGCGCCTGGGCGCCGCCTATCATTTTTACCGGCTCCTGCTCTCGGCAGATCGGGTCACGCTCACCTGGCCCGAGAACGAAGGAGACAGGCCCGTCGTGCCGTCGCCGTTTCTGGAGGAACTCACGCCGCTCAAGAATGCCGGCTTGATCAATAAAGGCATCGAGAAGACCTCGGGCATCCAGTTCAGCTTGAGGATCGAAGAAAGCCACAGCATTCCCGAACTGGCCAAGGCGATCAGTCTTGAAAAAGACTTGTCGATGCTGCCGGACCTTTTCAATACAAACATCGAAGGCATGCCGGGAATCAAAAAAGCGCTGGAATATGCGCCCGTGGAATCGAGCCCAAGGATCCCGCTGAATCGGAAACGCGAATTTTCAGTCACGGAGCTGGACCTCTACCTCCGGTGCCCCTACGACTACCTGGTCACCTTCGTTCTGGGTCTTAAACCGTTGGAGGAAGTGACCGAAGACATTTCGCCCATGGACCGCGGCAGCAAGGTCCATGCGATCCTGTTCAGCTTCTACCGCTCCTGGAACAAACCGGTCACGAAGGACGCCAGGGACAGCGCACGGGCGTTGTTGAAAAAATTCGCGGACGCGGAGTTCGATAAGGAAGCCGACACCTTCCGGAACCGCAGGGAAAAGCAACAGTTCCTCGCCATTATGGCTGAACGGTTTCTCGATGCAGAGGAAGAGTTCTGGAAACAAGGCATGCGTCCCGCCTATCTTGAACGAAAAATAGAACACTATGGTCTCGTTCTTTCGAACGGCGAAGAGGTCGCGCTTTCGGCGAAGATCGACCGCATCGATGTTGATGCCCAGGGCGACTTCCTCATCGTGGACTACAAAACGGGCAAGTACCCGCTGCCCAAAATGAACGCTGACCAGGAAATTTTTCAGCTTCCGCTCTATGCGGTCATGGCGCAAGCGGCCCTGAAGGACGCTGTTCCTGATCTTAAAAAACCCATCGGGCTTGTTTATTATGATCTTACGGGAAAGACCGGTGCAGGAGCGCGCGATGTCGTGCTCTTTAACGAGGAAGCCTGTGCGGACCATCCCTGTTCAAAGCCCAAGGCCAGTCCAAAAAGCGCCCAGGAGTTCGAGCACATATTAAAGCTGAGCATGGACAGGGCACGGAAAGCGGTCGAGGGCATCCTGGCCGGCGATTTTCCCGCCATGCCTCAGGACGAGAACAGGTGTCGTTATTGCAAAAACGGGATGATGTGCGGAATTGACGATGAACCCTGAAGACCAGACCCTGCAAAAAACCGTGGACACGGGCAAGTCCGTTCACCTCTCTGCTTCGGCGGGCTCGGGCAAGACCCGCGCGCTCAAGGAACGTTACCTGGCCCTTTTGGACGCGCTGGACCGGCGCGGACTCAATATCGACCAGGCGGTGGCCATCACCTTCACGGACAAGGCAGCCGCGGAGATCAAGGAACGCGTGATGCATGATCTGCCCGAAGCCATGCTCAAGAAGATCATTCGCGGCAGGCAGGACCTTCGCATATCCACCATCCATTCCTTCTGCATGAACCTCTTGAAGCGCTATCCGCTCGAGGCAGGACTGCCGCCGGACTTCGGCGTGCTCGATGCGAGGGACCAGGCATACAAGGTGCAAAAAAGCGTCGAAGATGCGCTTGAAGAATTCGATCGCGACCCCCGGGTCATGGCCCCGCTTCAGGATTTTACCGTTGATGAGCTCCTTGCGACGATTGAATTTCTGATCTCCATCCGGAGCAGGCTCAAACGCCTGGAAATTGATGCAGGGGGGGCCGAGGGTTTACGGCGCTCCGTCAGCCGTGGAATGGGCATTGAGCAGGCTGAAGCCGACCTGAGGGCGCTCCTTGCGAGGCCCGACTGGTTGAATGCTTTTCATCAGATGGAACGGATCCTCGGATCGCAGGCCGGCCTCTATGACGAAAACAGGGGGCGCGAGCACCTGCTGCTCGCGGCGGCGAAGGATGGAGACGCTGCTTTTCGGATTGCGGCAACGCTTGCGCCGCGGTACTTTACCGCAGGGGGAGAACCCCGGAAGAAGCCCTTTATCTCGAAAAAGGCCTTTGTCGGCGCACTTCGCGATGAGTATGAAAAATCCTTTTTTCATGTTCAGGAGCTCCTCGGCACGCTTATGACGCTTTCCTCGCGCGTGCGTGCGGGACGTGAGGCAGCGAGCCTGCTTCACCTGTACCAGGGCGCCGAAGAGAACTATCAGGGAGCGAAGCTCAGGGAAGGACTTTTGGACTTTGACGACCTCGAGATCCATGCCTACCGGCTTCTCCAGGGACAGGAATCTCCGGACATCCTCTACTGGCTCGATCGGAAAATACTGCACTTCCTGGTGGACGAATTCCAGGACACGAGCGACATCCAGTGGGCCGTCGTGAGCAAACTGACGGAAGAGATCTTCGCCGGCCAGGGCGCTGACAAGCCCATGCGGCCCACCCTTTTCGTCGTGGGTGATGAAAAGCAGTCCATCTACCGCTTCCGCGAGGCGAACTACCGCCTGATCGAGGACGTCAGGAAAAAGATGGAAAAGAACATCCCTGCCGGATCGCGGGAGATCCTGACCTTGGACAAGAACTTCCGTTCGACTCCCGAAGTCGTCGATACCGTGAACAAGGTTTTCAGCGCGCTGTGGGGAGAAGCATTTAAACCTTCCGAAGCGGAGCGGAAGGGCCACCAGGGGAGCGTGCGGCTGATGGAAGTGCTTCCCGGGACGCCGGATAAGCCCGGTCCGACTGAAGCAGAGGTGCTTGCGCGCGAAATTACCTTGATCATCGAGCAAGGAACGGTAGTTTATGAACGATCGGAGGACGGCTGGAAGACGCGCCCGGCCGTTTATGGCGACTGCGCTATCCTGATCCAATCGCGCACCAGGCTGAAGGACTACGAAGCAGCCCTCCAGTCCGCGGGCATCCCCTTCCGCGTGGTCGGGGGCATCGGGTTCTATGAAGAGGACGAGATCCAGGCACTCCTCAACATTCTCTTTGTTCTCTGGAACCGCGACGACAAGCTTGCGCTCGCAACAGTGCTCAAATCTCCGCTTTTCGGCTTTACGGACAAGGATCTCTTCGACCTTCAGCGGGACGGGGGAAGCATGGTCGACTCCCTGAAGGATTTCAGGCCCGATGATTGGAAGCTCCTGCACGGCTGGAGGAACAGGGCCGGGCTCGTACCGCTTTCGGGTCTCCTTCACCAGATCGTCGGTGAAACCGGTGCCTACGTCCGCTTCGGCAGGCGCAATCCTCAGGCGATTTTCAACATCGACAAGCTGCTCGACACGGCGAGGGAGTTCGACCGCAGGGGATACACCACGCTCCAGGATTTTGTAGAGTGGGTCCGGAATATCCGGGCGGCGGAACAGCGGGAAGCCACGGCGGACATGAACCTGCCCGGCTTCCAGGGCGCAGTAAGCATTATGACCGTGCATAAGGCAAAAGGCCTCGAATACCCCGTTGTATTCCTGCCCGGCATGGGCCAGACCCAGCGGTCTGTTACCCACGGGCCCGACGTCCTCATCGGGGAAGCGGACCGCGGAGTGCGCATGGCGATAAAGGACGGGTCAAACCCGCTCTACGCCGAGATGTGGGAGCGGGAGAAGGAAGAGCTCAGGCGCGAGCATCAGCGGCTTTTGTACGTGGCCATGACGCGTGCCCGCGACCACTTGATCATGATCGGCACGAGCAGGGACGACAAGATGCCGGCAAAACCTAACACCTGGCTGGATTACCTGAGTACTGCTGCGCCGAAACCCCTGTTCGATGCCGCGATTGACCTGGCGTCCGGTGTACGCCTCCGCTCCTACCCCGACACTCCAAAAGAACTCTCCGCAAATAAGAAGCCCCAGGCCCCTTTTGAAAAGGACGGCCACGGGGGCCCTGAACAGGGCCGGATAAAAAAGATGGATGCGCAACGCATCATCGATAACCTGTCCGCCCTTCCTTCGTCGAAATCCCCGGAATGGAAAAGAGCGACTGACTTTATTGAACAGGGAAAAGAAACAGCCCTCGAACTGCTGGCGATCCAGGCTGCGCCGAACGTCGTTTCTCCCCTCACCCGGGGAAGCGTGCTTCACCGCTGCCTCGAAGCTTACACGAAGCAGGGCTCTTACAACATGGAACGGATCATTGCCGAGTATCCCGACATCCTGGCCCTGGAACAAAACATCGTGCAGCGGTTCATTGACGAGGCCGGGACTGTTTTGAACAACGTGCTGGCAAACAGGGATTTCGCCTGGATATTCGGGCGCGAAGACGCCTCCTTTTCCGAGCTTCCCTTCCTGTACAAAAAGGGGAACCTGCTCGTGAGCGGGATCATCGACCGGGTTGTCATCAGGGGCAACACCGCGCAGGTCATCGACTACAAGGCCATTCTGATTCAGGATGAAGAAGCTCTCAAGGCCTGGACTGACCATTACCAGCCCCAACTCCAGATTTACTGCGAAGCGATAAAGGAAATATTCAATCTCCCGTCCGTGGAAGGATACCTCCTTTTTCTCGACAGTAACAGGCTTGAACTGTCGGCCAAAATATAATCGAATCATAGAAAAAACATTTAGACACAGAAGAAGCGGATGAACATATGATAAAAGAGGATAAATTCGAAAGCAAGGCAATCACCTCTTGGGTGAACTACTATTTGAAGAAAAATCCGCCGTTATCCGACTCTTATCAGATTTGATCTGTGTCAAATGCCGTTTTTAGGATAATAAATGTTTTTTCTTCCTCCCTTCCTTTTCAAAAAAAATGTAGTATATTTGTAAC
>DAIDTZ010000236.1 GCA_027456925.1 Nitrospirota bacterium | reverse complement strand
AGGTGCTCGGCACCACGGAAGTTGAGTATGAAGGCCATAAAATCAGCCTCGCGTCGCCGTGGAAACGGGTTACCTACCTCGACTCTCTGCGCCAGGCCGGCGTGCCGGACGAGGTGCTGATCGATGCCGGGAAAGCGCGGGACTATGCAAAGAAGCTGGGCGCGAACCTCAAGGGCGGAGAACCCCTCGGGAAAATATTAAACGAGATCTTTGAGGCCCTGGTCGAGCCCAAACTCATTCAGCCCACCTTTGTCACGGACTATCCCACGGACATTTCTCCGCTCTCCAAGAAATGTGATGACAACCCCGATTATGTGGAACGCTTCGAGTTGTTTGTCGTGGGCAGGGAACTCGCAAATGCGTTCTCGGAGCTGAACGACCCCGTCGACCAGAAGGAACGGTTTCAGAAACAGGTGACGGAACGGGAAGCAGGGGACGAGGAAGCTCACCAGATGGATGAGGATTTTATCCGCGCCCTGGAGTACGGCATGCCGCCGGCAGCCGGAGAGGGAATCGGCATCGATCGCCTCGTGATGCTGCTCACGGGATCCAACTCCATCCGGGACGTGATTCTTTTCCCGCAGATGAAGAAAGAGAAGTAGCCGAGAGTAACCACAGGCTTTGCACACGGGGCTTCGCCACGCGGATAAGATTCAAGTCTGTTGGTTTTAAAACCGTGCAAGATTTTACTGTGTTCATCCGTGGTTAAAAAATATCATGAAGACCCCCTACGAAATATTCATCAGCCTCCGCTATTTGAAAACGAAAAAGCGTTACGGCACCGTGTCGCTCAATACGTTTATTTCGATCGCAGGGGTCGTCATCGGCGTCGCCACGTCCATTATTACCCTCGCGGTGATGACGGGTTTCCAGGGCTATTTTCGCGATAAGATCCTGTCCGCCATGCCGCACATTGTGGTCATGGAATTCACCGGTACGGGCGTCAAGGACCAGCAGGCGTTGCAGGATAAAATAGATAAGGTTCCGCACGTCCTTGCTACGACCCCGTTCATCTACGGTCAAGCCATGCTCACAGCGCAGGACCGGATGCAGGGCGTCGTTGTCCGGGGCATCGATCCGAAGGCAGAGCCAACGGTCACCGACCTTGCCAAGAACATGACAGCGGGAACGCTCAATGACCTTGAAACCGGCCGGGGCAAGCTGCCGGGGATCATCATCGGAGAGGACCTGGCACGCAAGCTGGGAGCGTCTGTCGGCGATACGATCACCATGGTCAACCCCCTGGGAGGAGAGGAATCAGCCATGGGGATTATCCCGAAAATGAAAAAATTCGAGATTGTCGGGCTCTTTGATGCCGGGATGTACGACTATAATACGACATTCGTGTATATTGCTATTCCTGATGCGCAGAAATTTTTTGATATGCCGGGCCGCATCAGCGGCATCCAGGTCCGCGTCGATGATGTATACCAGGCAGGCGCGATTTCAACGGCTATTCAAAAGGCAGCCGGGTATCCCTACATAACGCGCAACTGGATGGAACAGAACAAGAACTTTTTTTCAGCCCTCCTGCTCGAGAAAATCGGCATGTCCCTCATCCTTTTTGTTATTATCGTTGTTGCGTCGTTTAACATCATCGGTACGCTTACGATGATCGTCATGGAAAAGAGCCGGGAGATCGCCATCCTTAAATCCATGGGGGCCTCGTCCCGGAGCATTGTGAAAATATTCATGTTCGCAGGGCTTGCCATCGGCATGGTGGGAACCGCTCTCGGCGTTATCATCGGTTACAGTGCGGTGACGGTGCTCACAAAAACTGACGTCATTACGCTGCCGAAAGACGTTTATCAGGTCAGCCATCTGCCTCTTTCCATTTCCGGGTTCGATATTCTGTTTATATCGCTGACGGCGCTCGGTATCAGTTTCCTCGCAACCCTGTACCCGGCGTGGCAGGCCGCAAAACAGGACCCGGTCGAGGTTCTCAGATATGAGTAACGCAGCAAATATTCTGCATCTCCATCCTAATGACATAAGGAGGCATGTATGGCAAAAAAAGGCGGAACATTGAAACGGTTCTTTTTTTTACTGGTGCTAGTGGCACTCCTGGTTATTGTTTTTGTCCTCTTCGGAGGCGGCAATCTTCTCCGGTCGACGGGCAACTGGATCGGCGGCGTCGGCAATAAAGCGGAAGACGTAAAACAAACAATTGAAAAGAAGGCCACGACCATAGGAAATACCGTGGAAAAACTCAAGGACGGCGAAAAGCCGGGAGAAAAGAAATAACACAGACAGGCATTCATATACGGGAACTGCGGAAAACATTTACGAGCGGGTCTGAAGAACTGCGCGTACTCGACGGTATCGATCTCGATATCCGGAAGGGAGAAATGCTTGCCGTGGTAGGCGCCTCCGGCGTGGGGAAGAGCACTTTTCTCCATATCCTGGGCGGCCTCGACCATCCAACGGCCGGCAAAGTCCTCTACGGAGATGTCGATGTTTTCTCGCTCGGATCGGCGATGCTCGCGCGCTTCCGGAACGAACGCGTCGGTTTCATATTCCAGTTTCATCATCTGCTCCCCGAGTTTTCGGCTCTCGAAAACGTGATGATGCCCGTTTTGATCCGGAGGACCGATCCCCATGAGGCTGCTGAACAAGCCGTCGCTGTCCTGACCGAAGTGGGGCTCGGCAAACGGCTGCACCACAGGCCGGGTGAACTTTCCGGCGGCGAGCAGCAGCGCGTTGCAGGGGCGCGGGCACTGGTGCTGAACCCCGATGTGGTGCTGGCCGATGAACCCACCGGGAATCTCGACACCCATACGGGGGAATCCGTCCATGACCTCCTTCTTTCCATAAATAAACAGAAGGGGATCACTTTCGTGATCGTGACACATAATGATAAGCTGGCCCTCCGGGCGGACCAGGTGCTCAGAATGACCGACGGAAGGCTTTCGCCGGATCGGTAAGTATATAAATAGAATAAATAGAGTGGATGCCCTTTCTCCACTGGCCATGCTGGCAGGCGTGTCCCGGCGGTTTGCGCCAAATTCCCCATCGTGCGTTTTTGTTTTTCCCTTGACTTTCAGAGGTACTAAAAAGTAATATAAAAATTCCATGAAATCATGACACTA